>JAWWPM010000441.1:0-4844 GCA_033854915.1 Nocardioidaceae bacterium | reverse complement strand
GCGGGATCGAGGTGGCCATGCCGACCGCGATGCCGGCAGACCCGTTGACCAGGAGGTTGGGGTAGCGCGACGGGAGGACCGTCGGCTCCTGCGAGCGGCCGTCGTAGTTGGGCTGGAAGTCGACGGTGTCCTCGCCGATGTCCCGGACCATCTCCAGTGCCAGCGGAGCCATCCGGCACTCGGTGTAACGCATCGCGGCGGCGGAGTCGTTGCCCGGCGAGCCGAAGTTCCCCTGCCCGTTGACCAGCGGTGCCCGCATCACCCATGGCTGCGCCAGACGGACCAGGGTGTCGTAGATCGCGGTGTCACCGTGCGGGTGGTACTGACCCATGACGTCACCGACGACGCGCGAGCACTTGGAGAACCCGCGGTCGGGCCGGTAGCCGCCGTCGTACATCGCGTAGAGCACGCGACGGTGCACGGGCTTGAGCCCGTCGCGCACGTCGGGCAGCGCGCGCCCGACGATGACCGCCATCGCGTAGTCGATGTAGGCGCGCTGCATCGAGGTCTGGAGCTCGATCGGCTCGATCCGGCCACCGGGCCCGGGGCCCTCGGGCCCGTCGCCGCTGCCGCCGCCGATGCCCAGGTTGCTGGGGGTCTCAGTCACGTGTCTTCGTCTCTCTCGTCGCGTCTACGAATGTCTAGGAATCTCGCTAGAGATCTAGATATCGAGGAATCGCACGTCCTTGGCGTTGCGCTGGATGAAGGAACGACGCTGCTCGACGTCCTCGCCCATCAGGATCGAGAAGATCTCGTCCGCCTGGGCGGCGTCGTCGAGGGTCACCTGGAGCATCAGCCGCTGCTCGGGGTTCATCGTGGTGTCCCACAGCTCCTCGGCGTTCATCTCGCCGAGGCCCTTGTAGCGCTGCACGGGGTTCTCCTTGGGCAGCTTCTTGCCGTTGGCGATGCCGTCCTTGGTCAGCGCCTCGCGCTCGGCGTCGGAGTAGACGAACTCGTGCTCGGCCGGCTTGTTCCAGCGGATCCGGTAGAGCGGCGGCTGGGCCATGTAGACGTGGCCGTGCTCGATCAGCGGCTTCATGAAGCGGAACAGCAGGGTCAGCAGCAGCGTGTTGATGTGGTGGCCGTCGACGTCGGCGTCGGCCATCAGCACGACCTTGTGGTAGCGCAGCTTCTCGAGGCTGAACTCCTCGTGGATGCCGGTGCCGAGCGCCGAGATGATCGCCTGGACCTCGGTGTTGCCGAGCACCTTGTCGATGCGGGCCTTCTCGACGTTGAGGATCTTGCCGCGGATCGGCAGGATCGCCTGGACCCGCGGGTCGCGGCCCTGACGAGCCGAGCCACCGGCCGAGTCGCCCTCGACGATGAAGACCTCGCACTCCTCGGGGTTGGTCGACTGGCAGTCGGAGAGCTTGCCGGGCAGGCCGCCGCCACCGAGGAGGCCCTTGCGGCTGCGGGCCAGGTCGCGCGCCTTGCGGGCCGCGATCCGGGCGGAAGCTGCGGCCTGGGCCTTGCGCACGATGTCGCGTCCCTCGGCGGGATTCTGCTCGAGCCAGGCACCGAGCTGGTCGTTGACCACGCGCTGCACGAAGCCCTTGGCCTCGGTGTTGCCGAGCTTGGCCTTGGTCTGCCCCTCGAACTGCGGGTCGGTGAGCTTGATCGAGATGATCGCGGTCAGGCCCTCGCGTACGTCGTCACCCGAGACGCGGTCCTCGCGCTTCTTGATCAGTCCCCATTCCTCGCCCCAGTGGTTGACCAGCGAGGTGAGCGCCGAGCGGAAGCCCTCCTCGTGGGTGCCGCCCTCAGGAGTGTTGATGGTGTTGGCGAAGGTGTGGACCGACTCGGTGAACGAGGTGTTCCACTGCATGGCGACCTCGAGGCTGAGGTCCTGGCTGCCGCCCTGGGCACCGGCGGCCTGCTCGGCCTCGAACGAGATCACCGTCGGGTTGGCCGCGGTCTTGCGCTTGTTGAGGTAGTCGACGTAGTCGACCAGGCCACGGTCGTAGCGGAACGTCTGCTCGATCCCGCCGGTCGCGGCCTCGTGGATCGCGTCCTCGCCGGAGGCGTCGAGGTCGTTCGAGATGGTGTCGTCCTTGACCGCCTCGAGGAGCTCGGCGCCCTCGGGGCGCTCGTCGCGGACCACGATCTCCAGGCCCTTGTTGAGGAACGCGTACTCGCGGATGCGGGCGGTGATCGTCTCGAGGGAGTACGTCGTGGTCTCGAAGACGTCCGGCGAGGCCCAGTAGGTGACGGTCGTACCGGTGCGCTCACCCGGCTCGAGCTCACGGACGTCCTCCAGCCCGCCGTCCGGGACGCCGATGCTGAAGGTCTGCCGCCAGAGGTGGCCGCGGTTCTTCACGTCCACGATCAGGTGGCTCGACAGGGCGTTGACCACACTGACGCCGACGCCGTGAAGGCCACCGGAGACCTTGTAGCCGCCGCCGCCGAACTTGCCGCCGGCGTGGAGCATGGTCAGCGCCATCGTGACCGCCGGGAGCTCCTGCCCCGGCGCGGTGTCGGTCGGGATGCCGCGGCCGTTGTCCTCGACCCGGAGCCCGCCGTCGGCCAGCAGGGTGACCACGACCCGGTCGCAGTAGCCGGCCAGCGACTCGTCGACCGCGTTGTCGATGATCTCCCAGACCAGGTGGTGCAGGCCGCGCTCGCCGGTCGAGCCGATGTACATGCCCGGGCGCTTGCGGACCGCCTCGAGACCCTCGAGCACGGTGATCGCCGACGCGTCGTAGGTCATGCCGTTGGGCGGCTCGGGGGTGGCCCGGGTCGGGGCCTTCGAGGAGTCGGACGTGGCGTCTGGCTGGGAGTCGGTGGACAGGACTTCTGGCTCGGGCGTCTCGTCGCTCACGCGCACCTCTTCATCGGGGCCGGGGCCCGCTTCGTGCGGACCGTCGAGCCGGGGACTACATGAAACTGGTCGCGGCTGGGAAGCGCGCGACCTCGATGTCCATGATAGCCGTTTCCGGCCCGCATTCCACGACCCCACCCTCCGAGTGGGGGTGACCTGTGGACGAAATGTGGGCCGAGACGGCTCTCCCGGCACTCTGGGAGCGCCGAACAGGGGCCCGGACAGGTCCCCATACGCCCGCGAGGCCGCCAGATCGGTGGTGAGCGGCCCCTGGCGGCGCGGGTTCGCGGCCGGTCAGCCGTAGGTGTCGCGGGGCCCCCGGCCGTCGCGCACCGACCGCTGACCGCGCTTCCACGAGGGAGCGTGCGGGCCCAGGATGTCGATCACCAGCACCGTCCCGTGGCCGAGATCCTCGTTGAGCCGGCGCACGATCGCCGGGGCGAGCAGCTTGAGCTGGGTGGCCCAGGCCGTGGAGTCGGTGCGGACCACGAGCTTGCCGTCGGCGAAAGACTCCGGCCCGCTGTGGGCCCCCACCTCGGGGCCGACCAGCTCCCCCCAGCGGGCGAACATCGAGGCCACCTTCAGGTCGACCTGCCAGCCGTGGTCGTCGACGACCCGGGTCAGTGCGACGTCGAGGGTCTGCGGATCGCGGTCGTCGGGGAACGCCCCGGACACCCGACCGCTGCGGGGGGTGCGGTCGGTGCGACGGGCGCGGTTCTTGCGGCCCGGCGTCGAGCGCGCCGTGGCCCGGGCCAGGTTGCGGGCCAGGTCAAGGCCGTCGTCACGGCGGGGGACGGCTCCGTCCCCAGGGTCGGCGGCGGGGCCGTCACCGGAGTCAGGTCTCACGGCGTACCTCACCTCCCCCGACCTGGAAACGCACCCCGGCGAGCTTCTCCGGTACGTCGTCCGAGACCGCTGCGGTGACCAGCACCTGCTCGGCGCCGGCCACCAGCTCGGCGAGCTGGGCCCGGCGTTCGGTGTCGAGCTCGGCGAAGACGTCGTCCAGGATCAGGATCGGGTCGTCGCCGTCGGCGCGCAACAGGTCGTAGGACGCCAGCCGCAGTGCCAGCGCGAACGACCACGACTCCCCGTGGGAGGCGTACCCGCGCACCGGCAGGCGGCGCTCGCCGTTGCCCAGGGTCAACAGCAGCTCGTCGCGATGGGGGCCCACGAGCGAGACGCCCCGGTCGAGCTCGTCGTTGCGCCGCGCCTCGAGCTCCTCGAGCAGGCGGGTGGTCAGGTCGGCGCGGTCGGGATTGCCCCCGGGGTGGTCGAGCCCGTCCAGGCTCAGGCTCGGCTGGTAGTCGAGGCCCGAGTCGTCGCTGCTTGCCCCGCGGGCGACCGTCGCGTAGGCATGGCCCACCAGGGGCCGCAGCTTCGCGACCAGGCGCAGCCGCTCGGCGAGCAGCTCGGCGCCGGTGCGCGCGAGGTGGGCGTCCCACACGCCGAGGGTGGAGAGCGCCGACTCCTGCGAGGTCGAGCCTCGTCGCGCCGCACCCGCGGTCTTGAGAAGCGAGTTGCGCTGCTTGAGGATCCGCTCGTAGTCGGCGCGTACGCCGGCCAGTCGGGGCGCCCGCATCACCAGCAGGTCGTCGAGGAAGGCGCGGCGACCCGACGGGTCGCCCTTCACCAGGGCCAGGTCGTCGGGGGCGAAGATCACGGTGCGGACCAGGCCGACGATCTCGCGGGCGCGGGGCAGGTCGGCGCGGTTGACGCGCGCGCGGTTGGACTTGCCGGGGTGGATCTCCACCTCGAGGATCGCCTGCCGACCGTCGCGCACGACCGCGGCCCGCACCAGGGCGCGCTCGGCACCGGCCCGCACCAGTGGGGCGTCACCGGCGACCCGGTGGGAGGAGAGCCGGGCGAGGTAGTCGATGGCCTCGACCAGGTTGGTCTTGCCCTGCCCGTTGCGGCCGATGAACGCCGTCGCGCCCGGCTCGAGTGCCACGTCGGCCCCGGCGTAGGAGCGGAAGTCGACCAGCGTCAGGTGTGCGACGTACACCCTGCTCCGTCCCCTGGCGCTAGC
>JAWWPM010000440.1:0-3596 GCA_033854915.1 Nocardioidaceae bacterium | reverse complement strand
GTGATCCTCCCCCATGACTGGACCGAGGAGGGCGGCCAGCTGACTCCCAGCCTGAAGCTCAAGCGCAACGTCGTGGTCCGCGAGTGCAAGGACGAGATCGCCGACCTGTTCGGCTGACCCGCAGACTCCCGCCGACCGACGACGCAACCTCCGCGAATTCGTGACGTGGAGGTCGGCTTTCTTTGCCATTCCGCCCCGCCACGCCGGGGAACACCCATAACATCTGTCTCGCGTGTTTCGGGACCGTCGGCGCACCTCAGCTGCTCGATCTCAACTCGCCCCAACTGCCGCCTGGCCCCGTCGGACGGCAGGTGTCCCAGCGAAAGGTAACGCCCGAATGGACCGCCGCAGACTGCTGCTGATCCTCGCAGTGTTCGTCGCCGTCATCGGTACGGCACTCGTGTTCCTCTACGTCCGCGGCGCGGACAATCGCGCCGCTAAGGGCGTCGCCAACGTCCAGGCGCTCCAGGCGTCGGCGGACATCCCGGCCGGCGAGACCTACGACGCCGCACTGGCGGCCGGCAAGATCTCCTTGCAGCCGGTCCCGCAGAACGTCCTCGAAAAGGACATCGGCTACCAGACGTCCGTGGACGCGCTCAAGGGCAAGATCGCGGCCGTGCCGATCCTTCCGGGCCAGGTCATCGTCGCCGGCCAGTTCGGTGACACGGTCAAGGCCACCACCGGCACGCTGGTGATCCCGAAGGGGATGATCGCGATCTCGGTCAACCTGACCGACCCCGACCGGGTGGCCGGCAACATCCAGAACGGCCAGCAGGTTGCGATCTTCGTGACCGGCGAGCTGAAGAACTCGGCCAGCACGACCGGCGCGGCCGCCACCGACACCGGCATCCAGTCCACGCGACTGCTGCTGCCGAAGGTCACGGTGCTGAACGTCGGCTCGCCGCAGCCGCCGACCACGACGACCAGCACGGACTCGAACGGGACGCAGACGACGGAAGAACTTCCCCGTACGCTGCTGACCATCGCCGTCACGCAGAAGGACGCCCAGAAGGTGATCGTGGCTTCCAAGGCCCTCGATCTCACGTTCGGCATGCTCAGCGCCGACAGCAACGTCAAGCCGGGCCCCGGCACCTCGACCCTCATCAACTCCCTGTTCCACAAGTGAGCCGACATGCCTGTCATCGTCGATCCTGACAGCACCACAGCCCGACGCCTGCTGGGCGCACTGCCACCCGGTTGCCAGTCGGTGGACACCACCGAGCGGCTCCTGCCGTGGCTTGCCCAGCACCCCGAGGAGTACGTCGTCGTGCTGGGGCCGAACATCGCGTTCGGTGACGGGGTGACGGTCTGCGAGAGCCTGCGGACCTCACGGCCGGCCACCAGCGTCGTGTTCGTCCGCCCGGCGCTCGACACCGCCGTCCTGGCCCGGGCCATGCAGGCCGGCGCCCGCGAGGTCGTCGCCATGGACGACCTGCACCTGGTCGCCGGTGCGGTGAACCGCGCCCACCAGTTCTCCCAGGCGTTGCGCGGTCCCGAGGCCTCGCGGCACAACGGCACGGTGATCTCGATCTTCTCGCCCAAGGGTGGGGTCGGGAAGACCACGGTCGCGGTCAACCTGGCGCTGGCCCTGACCGACAAGGGCGCCCGACAGGTCTGCCTCGTGGACTTCGACCTCGCGTTCGGCGACGTCGCGATCACGCTGCAGCTGTTCCCGTCGCACACCATCGAGCACGCCATCGGCTCCGAGAACGACCTCGACGCCCCGATGCTGAACTCGCTGCTCACCCGCTACCAGGACAACCTCAAGGTCCTGGCCGCGCCCAGTCACCCCGACGTCCGCGAGCGGATCGCGCCGCTGCTGATCTCCAAGGTGCTGCGGACCCTGCGCACGATGTACGACTACGTCGTCGTCGACACCGCCCCGGCGTTCGACGAGCAGACGTTGACCGCCCTCGACGAGACCGACGAGTGCATCATCGTGGCCACGCTCGACGTACCGACCCTGAAGAACGTCAAGGTCGCGCTCGACACCCTCGAGATGCTCAACATCGGCCGCGGACACCGCTACCTGCTGCTGAACCGCGCCGACGACGCGGTCGGCATCGGGGCCGAGAAGGTCGAGACGATCCTCGGGATGCACGTCGCTTCGCAGATCACCACGTCGATCGACATCGCCGCCGCGACCAACGCCGGCACGCCGATCATCGCGGCCAGTCCCAACCACCCGTCCAGCGCCGCCTTCCGCAACCTGTCGGCGATGCTGAGCGGCGACCCGCAGGACGCGCCGGGCACCGACTCCGGTCGGCACGCGGACACCGAAAACGATCGCTTCTCCAAACTCTTCCGGATCAAGAGGTGACATCGTGAGCAGTCTCGCCGAACGACTGGCCGCGGCCCGCAAGCAGACCGAGAGCGGTGGCGCTCCGCCGCCGCCGCCGGAGCCCGCGGGCCCCGACGAGGGCGACTCGCCGTCGCCGCCGCGCGGTGGTCCCGCCACGCCCGAGGACGGCGGCATCCGCGCACGCAACGCGCCGCCGAGCACCTCGCCCGCGCGGGCCGGAAGCCGTCGAGGCAACAGCGAGACCGAGCGTCTCGAGGAGCTCAAGCACGATGTGCACAGCGAGCTGCTGAAGGAGCTCGGCCCGCAGCTGTACGACGCCAACATGGACCAGGCAGAGCTCGACAAGCGCGTCCGGGCGGTGCTCGGCACCCTGATGTGCTCGCAGGAGCGGCCGATCAGCAACGCCGACCGCAACCGGCTCACCCAGGAGATCAGCGACGACATCCTCGGCTACGGCCCCATCGAGCCGTTCCTGCGCGACGTCGACGTCTCCGAGGTCATGGTCAACGGCTTCGACTCGATCTACCTCGAGCGCGACGGCAAGCTGGTCAAGGCCAACGCGCACTTCACCGACGAGGCCCACGTCCGCCGGACCATCGACAAGATCGTGTCCCGCATCGGCCGTCGCGTAGACGAGTCCAGCCCGATGGTGGACGCCCGGCTCCCTGACGGCAGCCGTGTCAACGCGATCATCCCGCCGCTGGCCGTCGACGGCTCGTCGCTGACCATCCGGAAGTTCGCCGCCGACCCGCTGACCTCCGACGACCTGATCGCCTTCGGGACCCTCAGTGAGCGGTCGGTCGCCTTCCTCGAGTCGTGCGTCCGTGGCCGCCTCAACATCATCGTGTCCGGGAGCACCGGCGCCGGCAAGACCACCACCCTCAACGTGCTCTCCTCCTTCATCCCGGAGGACGAGCGGATCGTCACCATCGAGGACGCCGCCGAGCTCCAGCTCAAGCAGGACCACGTGGTCCGGCTCGAGTCCCGCCCGGCCAACATCGAGGGCCGCGGTGCGGTCGACATCCGCGACCTGGTCAAGAACAGCCTGCGTATGCGTCCCGACCGCATCGTCGTCGGTGAGGTTCGGGACGCCTCCGCCCTCGACATGCTCCAGGCCATGAACACCGGCCACGACGGCTCGATCTGTACCGTCCACTCCAACGGTCCCCGCGACACACTGGCCCGTCTCGAGACGCTGGTGCTGATGGCCGGCATGGACCTTCCGGTGAAGGCGATCCGCGAGCAGGTGGCCTCCGCGGTCGACCTGATCGTGCACCAGACCCGGTTCAAGGAC
>JAWWPM010000439.1:0-2521 GCA_033854915.1 Nocardioidaceae bacterium | reverse complement strand
AACGACGACGACTCGGGCCCTCACATGACCAAGGGCGTCGTGATCAACCCGTTCTTCGACTGGGAGGGCGACCGCCGGCTCGACGTCCCCTACAACGAGTCGGTCATCTACGAGGCACACGTCAAGGGGATGACCCAGCTCCACCACGCCGTCCCCGAGGAGATCCGCGGGACCTACGCGGGGCTCGCCGACCCCGCCGTCATCGACCACCTCAAGCGGCTCGGCATCACCGCGATCGAGCTGATGCCGGTGCACCAGTTCATCCAGGACTCCTCGCTGCTCGACCGGGGCCTGCGCAACTACTGGGGCTACAACACCCTCGGCTTCTTCGCCCCGCACGCGGAGTACGCCGCAGGCGCGGGCGTCGGCATGACCAGCAAGGTCCCTGGCCAGCAGGTCCAGGAGTTCAAGTCGATGGTCAAGTCGTTGCACAACGCCGGCATCGAGGTCATCCTCGACGTGGTCTACAACCACACCGCCGAGGGCAACCAGCTCGGGCCGACGCTGAGCATGAAGGGCATCGACAACCCGGCGTACTACCGGCTGGTCGAGGACGACCAGCGCTACTACATGGACTACACCGGCACCGGCAACTCCCTCAACGTCCGGCACCCGCACTCGCTGCAGCTGATCATGGACTCGCTGCGCTACTGGGTCACCGAGATGCACGTCGACGGCTTCCGCTTCGACCTGGCCTCGACGCTGGCCCGGGAGTTCTACGACGTCGACCGGCTCGCGACGTTCTTCGAGCTCGTGCAGCAGGACCCGGTCGTCAGCCAGGTCAAGCTGATCGCGGAGCCCTGGGACATCGGCCCGGGCGGCTACCAGGTCGGCGGCTTCCCGCCGCAGTGGACGGAGTGGAACGGTGCCTACCGTGACGTCGTCCGCGACTTCTGGCGCGGCGAGCCGTCGCTGGGGGAGTTCGCCTCCCGCCTGGCAGGCTCCGCCGACCTCTACGAGCACTCCGGCCGGCGCACTCCCACGGCGAGCGTCAACCTCATCACCGCGCACGACGGCTTCACCCTGGCCGATCTGACGTCCTACAACGAGAAGCACAACGAGGCCAACGGCGAGGACAACAACGACGGCGAGAGCCACAACCGCTCCTGGAACCACGGAGCGGAGGGCCCGACGGACGATCCGGAGATCCGGTCGCTGCGCCGGCGCCAGCAGCGGAACTTCCTGGCCACCCTGTTCCTGTCCCAGGGTGTGCCCATGCTGCTGGGCGGCGACGAGATGGGCCGCACCCAGGGCGGCAACAACAACGGCTATGCGCAGGACAACAAGATCTCGTGGATCGACTGGTCGCTGCGGGAGGAGAACGCCGACCTCGTCGCCCTCACCACCCGGCTGGCCGAGTTCCGCCAGAACCACCCGGTGTTCCGCCGCCGGCGGTGGTTCCAGGGCCGCCCGATCCACGGCGAGACCGTCACCGACATCGGCTGGTTCGCGCCCGACGGCACCGACATGTCGGAGGAGGACTGGGACTCCGGCTTCGCCAAATCGGTTGGCGTGTTCCTCAACGGGGAGGCCATCCCCGATCCCGACCCCCGGGGCGAGAAGATCACCGACGACAGCTTCCTGGTGTTGTTCAACGCCCACTACGAGAAGCTGCCCTTCACGATCCCGGACCGCGACTGGGGCGACCATTGGGTTGTCGTCCTCGACACCGACGATCTGCCGCTGCGGGACGAGACGGCCGGCGGAACCGGCGGCCCGACCACGGTCAGCTGGGAACCGGGGCTGGGTGAAGGCGAGCCGGTGAAGAAGGGCGAGAAGATCGCGGTCGGGGCCCGCTCGCTGGTGGTCCTGCGCCGTGTCGGCTGACTCTCGGGGGGCTGCGCCCGAGGAGAGGCGCAACCCCTGGCCGCTGTCGACGTACCGCATCCAGCTCCAGCCGGCATTCGGGTTCGACGACGTCACGGCCATCGCCCCCTACCTTCACCGGCTCGGAGTGAGCCATCTGTATGCGTCCCCGTACCTTCAAGCGGCGGCGGGCTCGACCCACGGCTACGACGTGATCGACCACAGCCGGGTCAACGCCGAACTGGGGGGCGAGGAAGGCCACGAGCGCATGTGCGCCGCCCTCGGGGCGGCCGGGCTCGGCCAGGTGCTCGACATCGTCCCCAACCACATGGCCATCGTGAACGGGAACCGGTGGTGGTGGGACGTGCTGGAGAACGGCCCGTCGTCCCAGTACGCCTCCTACTTCGACGTCGACTGGGACCCGCCCGAGGCCAAGCTCCGCAACACCGTTCTGATGCCGATCCTCGGCGACCACTACGGCCGGGTGCTGGAAGCGGGCGAGTTCCGCCTCCGGCGCGACGAGGGCGCCTTCACCGTCCACTACTACGACCACGTGCTGCCGGTGGCGCCCCGCTCGCTCGACGACCTGCTGGGGGGCGCCGCCCGCCGCTGCCGGTCGATGGAGCTCGAGAGCCTGGCCACCTTCTTCGGCCGCCTGCCGCCGTCGTACCTCACGGACCGGGCCAGCGTCCGGGAACGGCACCGCGACAAGGAG
>JAWWPM010000438.1:0-3454 GCA_033854915.1 Nocardioidaceae bacterium | reverse complement strand
GGGGGCACCGGACCCTCGCGATCCTTGCCCTCGGGCACCAGCGGTGAGCCGATCGTGACCACCCCGTCGTCGCCGTCCTGCACCTCGTAGCCGAGGACCGCGCACCAGAACCGGGCGAGCCCGTCCGGATCGGCGCAGTCGATCGAGAGCTCGGTGAACTTGCTGGTCATGGTCTCGTCCTCCCCGTCGCAGTGCTGGCCGCCACGCTATCCGTCGCGTGTCACCCCGAGACAGCACGGCCTGTCGAACAGGTGTTCGATCGTGTGTCACCATGTCCCATGGCCGGAGGGATGAGGCGCCGCGGCGACCGACCCTCGCTCGCCGAGCGCATCCACGGAGACGCGCCCCCCTCCGGACCCTCGGCGCAGGCCAGCGCGTCACCGGTCAAGCCCTGCTGGGTGACCGACCGGCAGGGGCGCAACCCGGGGCTCCTGCTCGAGTGGCGCCAGGTGGCGGCCGGCTGGCAGGGGCGCGTCGTACGCCCGGTGCTCGACGAGTCAGGCTGGATCGTCGTCGAGGAGTGGCTGCCGGCCGAGCTGCTCGCGCCGTAGTGCGGCTCAGGGAGTGAGATGCGCGGTGCCGACCAGCACGACCTCCCCCGTCGACGCCGGATCGCCGTCGGCCAGCTGCCGGGTGACCGTGAAGGTGGGATGGCTGGTCGGCGGTACGCCGGCCCAGAGGGTCACGTCGTCCGGCTGGTTGAAGGTCCCGACCGGCACCAGGGCGCCGGTGCTGTCCTTCAGCCACGCCTCGTAGTAGGTGCCGTCGTCTCGTCGCGGCAGCCCCGTCGCGTGCAGCTGGATCCTCCATCCGCTCACCGTCCTGGTGAGCGTGACCGATCCCGAGGCCTGGGGCGCCAGCGGCGTGCCGCTCAGCGACGCGGCGTACTGGACGGCTCCGCTCTGGTCGAGCGCGCGCAGCCCGACCACGAGCCCGACAGCGAGCACCATCGCGGCTGCGGCGCCCACGAGGGCGTAGCGCACGAGCCGCGACCGGCGCGGGGTGACCTGGTCGGCGACGGTCGAAGAGGCTCTCGTCGCGTCCGGGCACTGCGGACCCGATGGTGCCGACGCGAGGGCCGGCCAAGGTTTCTCCAAGCACGCGCTGGCAGAGTGCCGAATTACGTGGACACCCGGTACGTCCGCTGGCGGCCACCGGCGATCGACTCGGGCGGCTCTCGCCGCGGGTGCCTCGGACCGACTGCGTGCCTGCACGATCGGGAGGTCACGATGCCCACACGCAGGACCGTGCTCCAGCTGAGTGCGTTGGCTACCATCGGCGCCGCCGGGGCGAGGATCGGTGCGGCGAATGCCGCGTCCGCCGCCGTCGGCACTCTGGCACCGCAGAACACCCCGGTCCCCTACGCGGGGATCTTCCGGCGCCCACCCGAGCTCACGCCGTACGAGACGGGCCTCGACGACGGCGACCCGAGTCGGCCGTTCGCGCGCTTCGCGGTGACCGCACAGCTGGCCCAGGCCCACGTCCTCCCCGGGGGCCTACCCACCACGATCGCGGGCTACAACGGCATCTTCCCCGGCCCGACGGTCCGGGCCAGCCAGGGGACGCGCGCCGAGCTGAGGATCCGTAACGGGTTCCCCGCGGCAGGACTCCTGCTGCCTCAGGCTATTGACATCTCCACGCACCTGCACGGCTCGACGTCGCTGCCGCAGTACGACGGGTACGCCAACGACATCACGGTGCCGGGCTTCGTCAAGAACTACCACTACCCGAACGCCCAACGGGCGCTCACCCTCTGGTACCACGACCACCGGCACGTGGTCACCGCTCAGAACGTGTACTCGGGACTGGCGGCCTTCTACCCCTTGTCGGACCCCTACGAGCGCGCCCAGCTGCCGCAGGGCGAGTACGACGTGCCGCTGATGCTGTCGGACGCGCTCTTCAACGCCGACGGCTCCCTGGCGTACAACGACAACGACACGAAGGGACTGTGGGGCGACATCATCCTGGTCAACGGGGTGCCGTGGCCGACCATGATGGTCAAGCCGCGCATCTACCGCTTCCGGGTCCTGATCGCCTCAATCTCGCGCTCCTACCGGCCCACCCTCTCCACCGGTGACCCGATGTACGTCGTGGCGACCGACGCCGGTCTGGTACCGGTCGTCCAGCCGGTCGCCTCCTGGCGGCAGGGCACCGCGGAGCGCGTCGAGGTCCTGATCGACTTCCGTCGCTACCGGGTCGGCCAGACCATCGACCTGCGCAACCTGAGCAACAAGAACAACGTCGACTTCGCCAACACCAACAAGATCATGAGATTCGAGGTCGTGCGGGACTCCGGCCAAGGCTCCATGATCACCAGCATCCCGACGACGCTGGACCCCGGACCCACCCCGGACCAGGATCGCGGCGCGATCAACACCATGGACCTGACCCCGGGCATGGTCGTCGCCAAGCGCGACCTCCGGCTCGTCCGGGCCAACGGAGAGTGGACGATCAACGGCGTCACCTGGGAGGACGTGGAGGCCAGCGGGTTCACCCTGCTCTTCGCCAACCCGAAGCCGTTCGACGTCGAGCAGTGGACCATCACCAACGCGTCCGGGGGCTGGTTCCACCCACTGCACATCCACCTCGTGGACGGAAAGATCATCGGCCGGAACACCAACGGCGGTCGGCCCTTCGCCTGGGAGAAGGGGCCGAAGGACGTGTTCTACGCCGGAGAGAACGAGTCGATCACGGTTCTCATGCAGTTCGCCAGCCGGCCCAACGGCCAGGGCCGCTACATGGTCCACTGCCACAACCTCGTCCACGAGGACCACGCCATGATGGTGCAGTTCTCCGTGGGCGACCCCACCCAGAACGACCCGGTCACCTCCGACCCACCCGTGCTCGACCCGACCCCGGTGGGCTCCTTCTCTCCGATCTACCTGACCGAGCTCCCACCCGGGACATGAGGTGAAGGCCGTCGTACGCCTGGCCGTCGGGCTGGCGCTCTGGCCCGCCCTCACGGGTTGCCTGGGAGGCGGCCATGCCGGCCCGAACGAGTCGACCTCGGCCGTGGTGGCGCGCGTGGTGGGGATCGCGGAGGCCGGCTCCGACGTGGGCAACGACCGTCCCCTCTCCAGCCACGACGGGCGAATGGTCCGGCGCCGCGAGGTGCTCGCCCTCCGGATCGACGCCACTGCCGACCTGCCTGCCATGGACCGCCGGCTCACCAGCGCGGCGAGGCGCAGCCACCTGGCCGTGTCGCCGATCGCGTCCGGCGTCCTGGCTCCGACGGAGCTCGACCGGCTCGCACCCGACCTCGTCGTGTCCCTCCCCCCGCGCACCACGCCGTTCGAGGCCGAGCAGCTGATGCGGCTGACCCTGCGGGCGGCCCGCCGGAGCGGCGTGGACGTCCAGGGCCGCCTGGTCGCGTCCGTGCTTGTCCACGACCTGCGGCTCACCCTCAGGACCGCCCACCCAGCCGAGGTCTCGCGTGCCATCGACCGCGAAGGCA
>JAWWPM010000437.1:0-12584 GCA_033854915.1 Nocardioidaceae bacterium | reverse complement strand
CCGAGATGTCGGTGACGGCGTACACCCTCGACGGCACCGATGTCACGACCCGGCCGATCACGTTCGTCTTCAACGGCGGGCCCGGTTCCTCGTCGATCTGGCTGCACATGGGGCTGCTCGGCCCGCGGCGCGTCGACTTCGGCGACGTGGAGGCGCCGCACCCGCCGCCGTACCGGCTGACCGACAACCGCGAGACCCTGTTGGCGGTCTCCGACCTGGTCTTCATCGACCCGATGTCGACCGGCCACACCCGCACGGTGGAGGGCGGCAAGCCGAAGGACTACCACGGGTTCGGCAAGGACGTCGAGCAGGTCACCGAGCTGATCCGGCTCTGGTGCACCCGCGAGGACCGCTGGATGTCGCCGAAGTACGTCATCGGCGAGTCCTACGGCACGGTGCGCGCCGTGGCCGTCGCGGAGCGGCTGTCCACCCGCTACTCGATGGGCCTCAACGGGCTGGTGCTGATCTCCAGCGTGCTCGACTTCGGCAGTCAGGACTTCGAGTTCCATCGCGCCGACGAGGCCTGCCTGAACTTCCTGCCCACCTACACCGCGATCGCGCACTACCACGGCAAGGTCAAGGGCCGGCTGACCAAGCTGCGACAGGAAGCCGAGGCCTTCGCGGCCGGCCCCTACCGCACCGCGCTGGCCGCCGGCCGGCGGCTGCCCGCCAAGGAGCGGGCGTCGGTGGTGCGGACCCTGTCGCGCCTGACCGGGCTCTCCGAGGAGTACGTCGAGCGCACCGACCTGCGGATCGAGCACGTGCGGTTCTGTACCGAGCTGCTGCGCGACCGCGGCCGCACCGTGGGCCGGATCGACGGTCGCTTCAGCGGCCCGCTGTACGCGAAGACCGCCGAGAACATGGACGCCGACCCATCGTCCGACGCCATGGAGGCGCCGTTCACCGCTGCCCTCCAGCACTACCTGCGTAGCGAGCTCGGCAGCTCGCTCGACCTCGCCTACGAGGTCGCGGCCGACCTCTACAAGGACTGGTCCTACCAGGAGTTCCAGGGCAAGCCGATCTTCGTCGCGGACAAGCTGGAGCGGGTGATGCGGGCCAACCCGCACCTGCGGGTGCGCATCGAGTACGGCTACTACGACCTCGCCACGCCGTACCACGCGGCCGAGGACATGGTCGCCCACCTGCGGCTGCCCGACGAGGCGTTCGACCGGATCGAGCACGACTACTTCGAGACCGGGCACATGCCCTACCTGCACGAGGCGTCGCGCAAGCGCGAGTCGGCCGGCATCGCTGCGTTCGTCCGCGGGAGCTGACGCCGTGGCCCGACGGCCCCAGCCGGCGGCGATGGTCGCACCACCGCACGCCGTGTCCGTCTTCACCGACGGCGCGTGCTCCGGCAACCCCGGTCCGGGCGGCTGGGCCTGGGCGATCGACCGTACGACGTACGCCTCGGGGGGCGAGCAGGTCAGCACCAACCAGCGCATGGAGATCCGGGCGGCGCTCGAGGCGACGCGGGCCGTGCCCGGCCCGCTGCTCGTGGTGAGTGACTCGACCTACGTGGTGAACTGCTTCCGCGACCGTTGGTGGGAGGGCTGGCTCGACCGCGGCTGGCTCACCTCGGCCCGGAAGCCGGTCGCCAACCAGGACCTCTGGGAGCCCCTGATCAGCGCCGTCGTCGAGCGCGGCGATGTGGCGTTCCACTGGGTGAAGGGTCACTCGGGGCACGCGATGAACGACTTCGTCGACGAGCTCGCCGTCCTCGCGAGCCGGGACGCCCGCTAGCGATCGGGTCACCCCGTCAGGAGTCGAAGCCGAGGCCCAGCCGGTCGAGGCTGCGCAGCCACAGGTTGCGCCGGCCCTGGTGACGGTCGGCCGACGCGAGTGCGCGGCGGGTGGCCTCGATCCCGAGCCAGGCCGCCGGCTCGGGCGGGAACGGCAGGGGCTTCGAGCGCACCAGATCGAGCCGGGTGCGCTCGGTGTCGGCGCCGTCGAGAAGGTCGAGCATGACGTCTGCTCCGAACCGCGTGGCACCGACGCCAAGGCCGGTATAGCCGAGCGCGTAGGCCGCGCGGCCGCCGTACGCCGTACCGAAGAACGCGCAGAAGCGGGTGCAGGTGTCGATCGCGCCGCCCCAGCGATGGGAGAAGCGCAACCCGTCGAGCTGGGGGAACGTCTCGAAGAACTGCCGGGCGAGCATCTCGAACGTGGCCGGCCGCTGGTCGTAGGACGGCCGCACGTGGCGGCCGAAGTGGTAGATCGCGTCGTAGCCGCCCCACAGGATCCGATGGTCGGAGGTGAGCCGGTAGTAGTGGAACTGGTTGGTCATGTCGTCGAGACCCTGACGACCGGCCCAGCCGACGGAAGCCAGCTGCTCGGCCGTCAGCGGCTCGGTCATCAGCGCATAGTCGTAGACCGGCACCGTGTAGAGCCTCAGCCGACGCACCGGCGAGGGGAACGCGTTGGTGCCCAGGGCGACGTGACGTGCGTGCACCACTGGTCCGGAGTGCGTGCGGACGTCGACTCCTGCGCCGCCGCGCGAGATCCCGGAGACGGCCGTGCGCTCGTGGATCCGGACGCCCAGCGACTCGGCGGCAGCGGCGAGCCCCCAGGCGAGCTTCGCCGGGTCGACCAGCGCGGTGGCGTCGGGCTCGTGGACCCCGGCGAGGTAGGTCGGGGAGTCCACCTCGGCCCGCATCGCGTCCCGGTCGAGGAAGCGGCTGCCGGGCGAGGCGGCGGCGAGCTCGTGCAGCCACTCCACCTGGTGCGGTTCGGTGGCGACCGTGATCGCCCCGGGTCTCTCGAAGTCGCAGTCGATGCCGTAGCGGGCGACCGCCTCGGCGATCGCGTCGAGGTTGTCGTGCCCGAGCTTCTCGATCCTGTCGAGCTCGTCGGGGAAGCGTTCGGCACCGTTGGCCCGGCCGTGGGTCAGCGAGGCGGAGCAGAATCCGCCGTTGCGCCCCGACGCAGCCCAGCCGATCCGGTTGCCCTCGAGCAGCACCACGTCTCGCGAAGGGTCGCGCTCCTTGGCCAGGATCGCGGTCCAGAGACCGGAGTAGCCGCCGCCGACGATGCAGAGGTCCGTGGCGGCGTGCGCGGCGAGGGCGGCGCGAGGAGCGGGGCGGTCGGGACGGTCGAGCCAGTACGGCGTGGGCGCGGCGTCCGCAAGGGCGCGATGCGGAGCCTCGGGCATGCCCAGATCGTGCCATGGCGGTCCTCCAAGTCCACCCCAAGTCCACGCCAAGCACGCGCGGCGAGGCTTCGGCCGACATCGGAACTCACGAAGGAACCACTCATGTCCAGAATCCTCTACCGCCTCGGCCGCGGCGCAGCACTCCACCCGTGGCGCACCCTCGGCCTGTGGGCGTTGGCCGGCATCCTGATCTTCGGGCTCGCCTCTGCAGTGGGCGGCGCCCCGCAGGACGACTGGAACGTGCCGGACGCCCGCGCCCAGCACGGCATCGACCTGCTCCAGCAGCACGTGCCCGCAGCCGGTAGCGCCTCGGCCCTGGTCGTCGCCCACGACGACCAACAGCTGCCGTCGACCACCCTGACCGGGCTCGCCGACGACCTCGCCGCGATGGACCACGTCGCTGCGGTCTCCGAGCCTCGGATCTCCGCCGACCACGACACCGCCCTCTTCACCGTGTCGTACGACGTGCCGGTCACCGACCCCGACCTCATGGGCAACCTGACGCCCCTGGAGCACGCCGTCCAACCGACGCGTGAGGCCGGCGTGCAGGTCGAGCTCGGCGGTGTGGTTCCCGACAACGCTGCCGCGCCTCTGAGTGGGCACGGCGAGCTCATCGGCATCGCCGCCGCCCTGTTGGTCCTCGTCCTCGCGTTCGGCTCCGTGGTCGGCGCCGGGCTGCCCATCGGGACCGCCCTGATCGGGCTCGGCATCGGCTCCGGCGGCCTCACCATCCTCGCCGGGACCATGCACGTCAGCACGTCGGCGCCCACGGTCGCCACCATGGTCGGCCTCGGGGTCGGCATCGACTACGCGCTCCTGCTCGTGACCCGCCACGTGGAGTACCTCCGCGCGGGTCACGACGTGGCCGAGTCCGCGGGTCGGGCCATGGCCACCGCCGGCCGGTCGGTCGTCTTCGCGGCCACCACGGTCCTGGTCTCGCTGATGGGGCTGCGGCTGGCCGGGCTGTCGACGTACTCCACGTTCGGCTTCGCCACCGCGATCGCCGTGGTCGCGGTCCTGGCCGCGTCGCTGACGCTGGTGCCGGTCTTCTGCCGGTTCGCCGGTCGGCGGCTGCTGCCGCGCAAGGTCCGTCGCTCCAGCGAGCCCGGAGCCTCTCGTTCCCTGACCGCACGCTGGGCCGAGCGCATGGCGCGACGGCCGCTGCCCTGGGCGCTGGCGGCCGCGGTGCTGATGCTGACGATCGCGGTGCCCGCGCTCGACATGCGCACCTGGCCGCAGGACGACTCGACCGCGTCGCAGGACCTGACCACGCGGCGGGCATTCGACCTGATCTCCGCGGAGTACGGTCCCGGAGCCAACGGCGTGATCACCCTCGTCGTCGACCACGCGAAGGCCGGCCCGGGCGCCGTGGGCCAGGTCGTCCGCGACCTCGAGGCCAACCCGGACATCGTCGGCGTCACCACGCCGGTCAGGTCGTCCGACGGTGCCGTCACGGTGATCGACGCCCAGCCGGCCTTCGGACCGTCCGACGCCCGGGTGCCCGGACTGGTCGGCGACCTGCGGGCCGAGCTGCCGGCGGGCACCGAGGTCACCGGGACGACGCCGCTGTTCGCCGACATCACGCACCTGCTCGCCCAGCGCCTGTGGCTGGTGATCGCCTTCGTGGTCGGGGTCTCGGTGCTGCTGCTGGCGATGGTGTTCCGCTCGGTCGTGGTGCCGGTCAAGGCCGCGCTGATGAACCTGCTGTCGATCGGAGCGGCGTACGGCGTGCTGGTCGCGGTCTTCCAATGGGGCTGGGGTGTCCACCTGCTCGGCCTCGACCACGCGGTGCCGGTGTCCAGCTGGGTCCCGATCCTGATCTTCGCGATCCTGTTCGGGCTGTCGATGGACTACGAGGTGTTCCTGCTCAGCCGGGTGCGCGAGTACTGGCTCGACAGTGGCGACGCCCACGCGAGCGTGGTCCGCGGCCTGCGCGACACCGGCCGGGTGATCACCTCCGCCGCAGCGATCATGGTCGCGGTCTTCCTCGGGTTCGGCACCGAGGTCGACGTCACGGTCAAGATGCTGGGCATCGGCATGGCCACCGCGATCTTCCTCGACGCCACGGTCGTCCGGATGATCCTGGTGCCGGCCACGATGACCATGCTGGGCCGCTGGAACTGGTGGCTGCCGGCCTGGCTCGACCGGACCCTGCCCGAGGTCGCGGTGGAGGTCGCGATCGCCGAGCACGCCGCCGAGGTCGACGACACCGTCGCGGTCTGACTCAGAAGCCGTACCGCTCCCGCTGGCCGCGCAGCCACTGCGCGGCCAGCGGGATCTCCCACCTCTCGCACAGGGCGGCCGCGTCGTCGGCGTGCCGCGTGGCCAGCGCCAGGTCGCCCTGGGCTGCTGCCGCCTCGGCGAGGAAGGTGTCGACCGGTCCGGAGGCGTTGCCCGACCCCGCACCACCCGAGCGCCCCGCGAAGGGCAGCAGCAGAGGGTAGGCCTGCTCCCCGAGCGCCGCGTCGCCCATGAACAGGGCTGCCTCGGCGGCCATCCCCCAGTTCAGGAGGGAGAACCAGTCGTCGGTGTCGAGACGGACGGGGTGCCCGGCGTAGTAGTCACGGGCCCGCTGCTCCTCACCACCTCGACTCAGGAAGGTGACCACGGTCGCCGAGATCGGGAACGGGCCGCCCTCCATCGACTCCAGCATCGTGGCGGCCTGGCCGGTCTCACGCCGCCACAGTGCGAGGGTGACGTAGGCGCCGGCCACGGCGTCCTGCGACTGCTCGAGCGAGATCTGCGCGGAGAGGCTGCGGATCCGCTCCATCGCTGCGTCACACTCCTCGAAACGGCCCGCCATGGCCAGCCACGGCAGCAGCATGCTCTCCAGCACCAGCAGCCCGTAGGGGATCCGGAGCCGCTCACACTCCGTGCGGGCGAGCTCGGCGGCGTGCCACATCTCGGCCGGGCGTCCGAGCTCGCCGAGCGCCACCGCGCGGAGACAGGCCGACACGACGTACGCCCGCTCCTTGCCGATCGCGCCGGCGAGTGCCAGGGACTCGTCCGCGAGGCCAAGCCTCTCCTCGGCGGTGCTGGCCTTCCACAACGAGGTGAACCCGACCTGGCAGGCGTCGAGCAGCAGCTCGTCGTCGCCGAGCCGACGCGCCATCGCCAGCGCCTGGTCCACCAGCGTCCGACGTTCGGGAAAGGGGGCGCCGTAGTAGAGCTCGTTGGCCAGGCCGAGCAGGGCACGGCAGCGCAGGGCGCTGTCGCCGTCGGGGAGCCGCTCCAGGCTGCGCCGCAGCGCACCCACGATGTCCTCGTGCACCTGACCATGCCCGGCCGACTGCCACAGCGCGCCCTGAGTGGTCGCGATCGCGGCCCTGGTGAGCAGCTCCACGTCGTCGAGGTCGCGCTCCGCGACCTGCACCGCCTCCTCGACCGTGTCGACCAGCTCGGGCCACATCGCCGACCACCGGTAGGCGTCGACGAGGTGCATGAGTACGTCGTAGCGGTCGCGAGGCGTGGCGTCGGGGTCGTCGGGCAGCGCGGCCAGGGCGCGACGCAGCAGGTCGGCGGACTCCTGGTGCGCGTAGAGGCGGCGGGCGGTTCCCGCTGCCTCGACCGCGGCCCGCCAAGCGGGACCGGCGTACGCGGGGCCGGCCTGCTGCCAGTGCAGGGCGCGCTCGGTGGCTCGGTCCGGACGGTCCCCGAGTGCCCGGGCGACGCTGACGTGGACGCGGGCCCGCCGGCTGGCGCCGAGCCCCGCGACGAGCGTGTCGCGGACCAGGGCGTGGGCGAAGGCGAAGCGCTCGACACCGACGTCGCGCAGGAGTCCGGCGGCCTCGGCCGGCTCGACGACGTCGAGGAGGTCGTCCGGGTCGATCCCCGTGGCCCGGGCGAGGGTCGGCGCGTCGAACCGGCGGCCGATCACCGCGGCCGTCCGGAGGGCCGCGACGGTCGCGTCCGGCAGCCGGGCCAGCCGCCGAGCCAGCACCTCCTGCACCCCCGCGGGCGGATGCTCCTCGGTGAGCAGGCGCGCCAGGTCGGCGCGCTCGCCCGCCAGCCGCGCGTACTCCACCACGTAGAAAGGGTTGCCGTCGGTGCGCTCGTGCAGGGCGTCGGCCTGCTCGGCGTTCGGCCGGTTGCTGGCGACGATGGCGAACACCTCGGCGACCTCGTCCGTGGCCAGTCCGACCAGCTCCCGACGCACGGCGTGGCGGCGCGCGAGCATCTCGGCGACGTCGGCGAGTCGCCCGGTGGGCGCCGGGTCCGCGCGCCAGGTGCTGAGCACCAGGAGCCGTTCCTCGTGGGCGATCTCGGTCAGGAGGCCCAGCACCCGGAGGCTGCAGGTGTCCGCCCAGTGGAGGTCATCCAGCCACACGACCAGCGGCGACTCCCGAGCGGCCGCACAGATGGTCTCGGCTATCTGCTGGAAAGCCGCGAACTGGGCCGCGTCGTCGCCGTCCGCCACCGGCACGGTCGCCTCCAGGGAGGCCAGCACCTGGCTCCATGGCCAGAGTGGTGGCGCGCCGTCGTCCTGCGAGCAGCGGCCGATGCCGATCCGGGCACCACCAGCTCGGGCGATTCCGACCAGCTCAGCCGAGAGCCGCGACTTGCCGATCCCGGGCTCGCCGGTGAGCACGGCGTACGTCGGCGTGCCCGACCGGGCCCGGTCCCAGGCCTCGCAGAGCGCGGCCAGGTCGGTGGCGCGGCCGACCATCGGCCAGTCGGCACCGGACGAGGACACCGGCGCGGCCTCCGGCGTCGGCCGGGTCGCGACGAACGGCGTGCCCGGCTGGGCCGGCGGCGGGACCCAGGCCAGCGACGCGTCCTGCCGGAGGACGGCGGTCTGCAGGTCTCGGAGCTCTGCGCCCGGCTCGATCCCGAGCTCGACGTCGAGGACCTCGCGCACCTCACGGAGCACCTGGAGCGCGTCCGCCTGCCGTCCGGCCCGGGTCAGTGCCAGTGCTCGCAGGCCCCACAGCCGTTCGCGGAGGGGATGCTCCGCGGTCATCGCCTCGAGGTCGGCCGCCACCGTCGCGTGCCGGCCGAGCGCGAGCTCGGCCACCGCGAGGTCCTCGCGCGCCACCAGCCGCAGCTCCTCGAGGCGGGTCCGCTCGGCGACGGCCTGCGCGGCGTCCTCGAGCTCGGCGTAGGGCGTGCCCCGCCACAGGGCGAGCGCCTCCTCCAGCGCGCTCGTGCAGGCGGCGAGGTCGTCTGCGGACAGGGCGGGCGGTCCGTGCCCCGAGAGCAGCTGTACGCGGCGGTGCTGCTCGTCGACGATCCGCTCGAACCGCTCGGCGTCGAGGTCGCCCGACCCGAGCCGCAGGGCGTAGCCGGGTGCGGCGGTGACCAGGATCGTGGCCGGGGCGCGGCGGACGCGCTCCGGCTCCAGCACCCGGCGCAGGCCGCTGACATAGGCCTGCAGCGTGCCGGCCACGCCGCCCGGCGGCGTGTCACCCCAGAGCAGGTCGACGATGACGTCCACGGCGACCGGCCTGCCGGCCGACAGGGCCAGGGCGGCGACCAGGGCGCGCTGCTTGGGCGTGCCGAGGTCGACCTCACGCGCGTCGATCCGGACCGCGACCGGACCGAGGACCCCCACCTCCACGTGGCGCAGCATAGGCAGTTCCGAGGCAATGGTCACGCTCCAAGTCGTCGCCAAGTCGCTCCCAAGTGCCCCCGGGCACTGTCGTCCCGACATCACGGACTGACACCGAACAAGGAGCAACACCCATGTCCATCGACTTCATCGACACCGACCTCCGGCTCGGCCTTCCCGCCGAGCGCGTCTCCTTCCCCGGCGACGCGTCGTACGACGCCCAGCGGATGCCGTGGAACGTCGCGGTCGACCAACGCCCCGCCGCCGTGGCCGTCCCCCGGAACGCAGACGAGGTCTCCGCGGTGGTCCGCGCCGCTGCCGCGGCCGGGCTCCGGGTGGCACCGCAGAGCACCGGGCACAACGCCGGCCCCCTGGCTGCCCGCGGGCTCGACGACGTGGTCGTCGTCCGTACCTCGGCCATGAGCCATGCGGTCTCCGACCCCGCCCGCGGCATCGTCCGCGTCGAGGGCGGCACGATCTGGGAGCCCGCGGTCGAGGCGGCCGCAGCCCACGGTCGCGCCGTGCTCCACGGCTCCTCCCCCGACGTCGGCATCGCCGGCTACTCGCTCGGGGGCGGCATCGGCTGGTACGCCCGCAAGCTCGGTCTGGCCACGAACAGCCTGACCGCCGTGGAGCTGGTGATCGGCGACGGCACGCTGGTGCGCGCCACCGCCGACGAGAACGCCGCACTGTTCTGGGCACTGCGCGGCGGCGGCGGCAGCTTCGGCGTGGTCACCGCGCTGGAGTTCCGCAGCTACCCGATCGAGTCGGCGTACGCCGGCATGTTGTTGTGGGACGTCGCCGACGCCGAGCCGGTCCTGCGCGAGTGGAGCCAGTGGGCGCCGACCGCGCCGGACGAGATCAGCACCTCCTTCCGGATCCTGCGCCTGCCGCCGGTGCCCGACCTGCCGCCGTTCCTCCAGGGACGCTCTGTGGTCGTCGTCGACGGGGCGGTGCTCGGCTCGGACGACGAGGGCGAGGCGATCTTGCGCGGCCTGCGCGCGCTGCGGCCGGAGCTGGACACGTTCGGCCGGGTGCCGGCGTCCGCGCTGGTGCGGCTGCACATGGACCCCGAAGGCCCCTCGCCGTTCGTCTCCGACTCGGCCACGCTCGGCTCCCTGCCCGAGTCCGGCGTGTCCGCGTTCCTCGAGGCGGTGGGTCCCGACGCCACCACGTCGCTGCTCCTCGCCGAGCTGCGTCAGCTCGGCGGTGCGCTGGCTCGCCCGCACGAGGGTGGGGGGGTGCTGTCGCACCTCGACGGCCAGTACGTCGCCTTCGGTGGCGCGATCGCCGCCACGCCGGAGATGGGCCGGCACGGTCACGCCGACGCGGTGCGCTTCACCGGCGCCCTGGCTCCCTGGAGCAACGGCCGGCCCTACCTCAACTTCGCCGAGACCCCGGTCGACGTGGAGCAGGCGTACGACGACGGGGCGTGGCGGCAGCTGGCCGGCATCCGCTCGGCCGTGGACCCGAACGGGACGTTCGCGGCCAACCACCCGGTGCCGCGCCTGTTCGAGGACGGCCGCACGCAGGCCTGATGCCGACTGCCGCCTCGGTCCGCCCGGCCGGTCTCAGGGACCGGCCGGGCGCGGCCGACGTACCGACAGCGACAGGACGGCGGCGGGCACCATCGCGGCCGCCACGACCAGGAGCGAGTCGAGGGTGCCGACGTGATCGCCCACGAAGCCGAGCAGCGGCGGGCCGCCCAGGAACGCGCCGTACCCGATGGTCGAGATGACGCTGACCCGCCGGGCGGCCCGGAGGGGGTCGTCGGCGCCGGCGCTCATGCCGACCGGGAACCCCAGTGCTGCCCCGAACCCCCACAGCACGATGCCCACCACGGCCAGCGCCGCGAGCCCGGACCAGACCACGACCAGGATGCCGACGAGGGCCGCGATCGACGACGCCAGCAGCACGCCGGTGCGTCCGAAGCGGTCGAGCGCAGGTGGGCCGCCGAGCCGGCCCGCGGTCATGCTGGCGACGAACAGGGCGAAGCCGAGGACGCCGACCCAGTGCGGGGCGCCGTACCCGTCGACCAGGCCCAGGGCCAGCCAGTCGTTGGCGGAGCCCTCGGCGAGTGCGAAGCCCAGCACCATCAGGCCCACCGCCAGGGTCCGTGGCTCCAGCCACGCGGAGCCCGCGGAGGCCGTCTGGGTCGGCTCGTCCGGCGAACCCGACGGGAACGCCCGCGATCGCAGGATCGTGACCGTCACCCCGGCCGCCGGCACCACCAGGAAGTGCACCGGCAGCGGAAGGCTCACGGCCGCCGCGATCGCGCCGAGCCCGGCGCCGGTGAAGGTGCCGATGCTCCATCCGGCGTGGAACCTCGGCATGATGCTGCGCCCCAGGAGCCGCTCGACGACGGCTCCCTCGACGTTCATGCCGACGTCCCAGATGCCCGTGCCGAAGCCGTCGACACACAGGCCGACGGCGGCCAGGGGCACCGAGCCCAGGGCGGCGCAGACTCCGGCTGTGAACAGCCCGGTCAGCACCATCGCCGCACCGAGCCGGACGACGGCGTCGGCGCCGAAGCGTTCGATCAGATGGCCACTGGCGGGCATCCCCAGCATGGAGCCGAACGCGATCGAGAGCAGCAGCAGGCCGAGCGCGCCGTTCGAGAGCTCCAACGACGACCGCAGGTCGGGCACGCGCGAGGCCATGGTGGCGAAGCAGAGGCCGTTCATCGCGAACACGACCGCAACCGCGGTGCGGGCGCGCTGCGGGTCCGTCACAGGTGCTGCGCGCCCGGGGGTGCACCCTCGAGCCAGGACTGGAAACCCATCAGCGACGACGGGCCCAGCGCCAGCTCGACGGCACCCGAGGGTGTCTCGCAGCGGATGATCACGTGCCCGGGGTACAGCGACAGCTGCTCGCCGCGCTCCGGCTCCCGCCGGTCGACGTAGGTGAGGGTGCTCCGCTGCCAGACCCGCTTCGGGCGCGGCGAGAGGGAGAAGATCCGGAACCACTCCAGGGTGTCACCGGCATACCGACCGACCCCGAGCAGCCAGCCTCCCCCGGAGTCCGAGGCGCGCGCGCGGTAGCTGACCTCGAAGGTCCCGCCGTTGCGGGTCAACCAACGCCGCCGCACGATCAGGGCGATCCCGAGCAGGAGGACGAGCAGGAGCACACCGGCGGCTGACTCCAGCAGCCACTCCCAGATCGGCATGCACTCCCCCGTCGATGGCGGTCAGGGCCGGTACGGCGCGCGGGTCAGGCGTCGCCTTCCAGCGCCGCCTTGCGCTCGTCCAGCAACCGCTTCGCCTCGTCGAAGTTGCTCTCGTGGGAGAGCTCGGCGTACTCGCACAGCAACCGTACGTGGTTGTCGGCGACGGAGATGAACCCGCCGTCGACCGCCGCGACCCAGTGTCCGTCGTCCACGGTGCGCACGTCGACCTGGCCGCCCGCGAGCACCGACATCACCGGCTGGTGGTCGGCCAGGATGCCGATCTCGCCGGCCAGGGTGCGCGCGTTCACCACCGTCGCCTCGCCCGACCACACCTCGCGGTCGGCCGCCACGAGCGACACCTGCATCGTCTTGGCCATGTCAGAGGCTCTTCTGGATCTCGTCCCACTTCTTCTCGACGTCGTCCAGACCGCCGCACATGAAGAAGGCTTGCTCGGCTACGTGGTCGTACTCGCCGTCGGCGATCTTGTTGAAGGCCTCGACCGTCTCCGTGACCGGGACCGTCGAACCTTCGAGACCGGTGAACTGCTTGGCCACGTAGGTGTTCTGCGACAGGAAGCGCTGGATCCGGCGCGCGCGGGACACGATGATCCGGTCCTCCTCGGAGAGCTCGTCGACACCGAGGATCGCGATGATGTCCTGGAGCTCCTTGTTGCGCTGGAGGATCTGCTTGATCCGGATCGCGCAGTCGTAGTGGGCCT
>JAWWPM010000436.1:0-8989 GCA_033854915.1 Nocardioidaceae bacterium | reverse complement strand
AAGTCGGCGTCGTCGTTGTCGGCGACCTTGGCGATGATCGCCTTGATCGACTCCGCCTCGATGCGAGCCTGAGCCGGGTCGTAGACGCCGCAGGGAAGGTCGCAGTGGGCCGAGACATCGACGGTCGGGGCGAACATATTCGCGAACATCGGGGTCCTCTCGTGTAGGGAAGGGTGCTCGAAAACGGCACTGGCTGGGACACTACTCCGCGTGCCGAGACACCCCAGCGGACAGGGTTCGTACCCTGCGGCGGGCCGCCCATTCGGGCTGGCCCGGGTGTCCGGCGACTCGATGCGGCCGGCGCTCCTGCCCGGTGACCGGCTCCTCGTCCGGTACGCCGGGAAGGTCACCGTGGGTGCCGTCGTCCTGGCCCGCTTCGCCGACGGCACCCTGGCAGTGAAGCGGGCGACCGAGCCCCGCGCCGCCCGCGACGACGCTCCCGGCTGGTGGCTGCTCAGCGACAATCCCGACCAGGGGATCGACTCCCGTCATCGTGGGGTCGTCGCGGAGCGGGACGTGGTGGCGGTGGTGCGGGCCAGGCTCTGGCCCCGGCCACGGCGGGGCAGCCGCCTGTGACCACGCCACGTCCCGCCGCCACCGGTGTCCACCGACGGCGGATCCGTCGGGCACGGCGTACTCCCTGTGCCACAGTGGCGACGTGGCACGCCCAGACGCCGACCGCACGGACCATCCCTTCGCGGGCGACCCCGTCTTCGACCTCCACGTCGGCGGCAAGATGGAGATCCGCTCGACCGTCGGCCTGACCGACCGTGAGGGTCTCTCGCTCGCCTACACCCCAGGTGTGGCCCGGGTCTGCGAGGCGATCGCCGCCGACCCGTCGCTGACCCAGCACTACACCTGGGTGCCCAACACGGTGGCCGTGGTCACCGACGGCACCGCGGTGCTCGGTCTCGGCGACATCGGGCCGGCGGCCGCGATGCCGGTGATGGAGGGCAAGGCCGTGCTGTTCAAGCAGTTCGGCGGCGTCGACGCGATCCCGATCTGCCTGGCCACCACCGACGTGGAGGAGATCATCGCCACGGTCGCGCGTCTTGCGCCGAGCTTCGGCGGGATCAACCTCGAGGACATCTCCGCACCTCGCTGCTTCGAGATCGAGGAGCGGCTGAAGCGGATGCTCGACATCCCGGTCTTCCACGACGACCAGCACGGCACCGCCGTGGTGGCACTGGCCGCCCTGACCAACGCGCTCCGCCTGACCGGCCGCTCCGCCGCCGAGACCCGGGTGGTGATCTCCGGGGCCGGCGCCGCCGGCGTCGCAGTGGCCCGGATCCTGCTCGGCGCCGGGGTCACCGACCTGGCCGTGGTCGACCGTCAGGGGGTTCTCAACACGCGGCGTACCGACCTGACGCCGGTGAAGCGTGCCCTCGCCCGCGACACCGGCGACCGCCACGACCGGCACGGCTCTCTGGCCGACGTGATGGCCGGGGCGGACGTCTACATCGGGGTCTCCGGAGGCACCGTGCCCGAGGAGGTGGTGGCGACGATGGCCTCCGAGGCGATCATCTTCGGGCTCGCCAACCCGACGCCCGAAGTGCTCCCCGAGGTGGCGCACCGGCACGCCCGGGTGGTGGCGACCGGCCGGTCGGACTATCCCAACCAGATCAACAACGTGCTGGCGTTCCCGGGGATCTTCCGGGGCGCGATCGACGTCCACGCCACCGCGATCACCGACGGCATGAAGCTGGCGGCCGCCGAGGCGCTGGCCGGACTGGTCGGCGACGACCTGGCCGAGGACCTGATCGTCCCCTCGCCGTTCGACCCGCGAGTCGGCCCGAGCGTCGCCGCTGCCGTGTCGGCTGCGGCCCGGGCAGACGGGGTCGCCCGGCGCTGACCGGCCTTGCGGCGAGTGTCGTGGTGAGCACCGCGGAGGTGCCGGCACACCACCGCAGAAGCAGCAGCAGCGCCGCGCCAGACGGGTCTCCCGGCCGAGCGGGCGGACGCGGGAGCGCCACCGCACCTCGCTAGGGTCGGTGACATGTTCGCCGTGTACGCCGAGTCCTTCTCCTCCGACGACCCGCTGGCCGGCCTCGTGCTCGGGGAGCGCCCCGAGCCGGAGGTGCCCGCCGACTGGACGACGGTCGAGGTGAAGGCCGCCTCCCTGAACCACCACGACCTCTGGTCGCTGCGCGGGGTCGGCCTCCGCGAGGACGCACTCCCGATGATCCTGGGGTGCGACGCGGCCGGGGTCGACGAGGACGGGAACGACGTGCTCGTCCACGCCGTGATCGGCGACCCGGGCTGGCGCGGCGACGAGACCGAGGATCCGCGACGGTCGCTGCTCTCGGAGCGCTACCAGGGCACCTTTGCCGACCGGGTGGCCGTGCCGCGGTCCAACCTGGTGCCCAAGCCCGCCTCGATGTCGTTCGCCGAGGCCGCCTGCCTGCCCACGGCCTGGCTCACGGCGTACCGCATGCTCTTCGTGCAGGGCGACCTCAAGCCCGGCCAGACCGTGCTCGTCCAGGGCGCCGGCGGTGGTGTGGCGACCGCGCTGATCACGCTGGCCCGCGCCGGCGGGCTGCAGGTGCTCGCCACCAGCCGCGACGAGGCCAAGCGGGCGCGGGCGCTCGAGATCGGCGCCCACCAGGTCTTCGAGACCGGGGCCCGGCTGCCGGCCAGGGTCGACGCGGTGATGGAGACCGTCGGTGCGGCCACCTGGTCGCATTCCCTGCGCTC
The DNA here is from genome assembly GCA_033854915.1 of Nocardioidaceae bacterium. Classification (GTDB taxonomy): domain Bacteria; phylum Actinomycetota; class Actinomycetes; order Propionibacteriales; family Nocardioidaceae; genus Nocardioides. The sequence continues at coordinate 6,295 of JAWWPM010000436.1, read as the reverse complement.
GCTGCGGCCCGGCGGCACCGTGGTGATCAGCGGTGCGACCAGCGGCCCCAACCCCGAGCTGACCGAGCTCAACCGGATCTTCTTCCTCCAGCTGCGGGTGATCGGCTCGACGATGGGGACCCGCGACGAGCTGGCCCGGCTGGTCAGCTTCCTCGACGCCACCGGCACGACGCCCCTGATCGACCGCACCCTGCCGATGAGCGAGGCGCGCGACGGGTTCGCCGCGATGCGCGACGGCGACGTGTTCGGGAAGGTGGTGTTCACGCTCTGATGGCCACCCATCTCGTGACCGGGGCCGGCTCCGGGATAGGCGCGGTGCTGGCCGACCGCCTGGTCGAGCGCGGCGACGACCTCGTGCTCGTGGCGCGGTCGACCGAGCGCGCCCACGACCTGCGGGCCGATGTGCCGGGTGCCACCGTGCTCGTCGCCGACCTGGCCGACCCCGACGCGGTCGAAGGACTCGCGGACCAGCTCCCCGACCGGCTCGACTCCGTGGTGCACGCCGCCGGCGTCGTCGACCTCGGCCCGGTCGCCGAGCTGCCGACCAGCGCCTGGCAGGAGCAGCTGACGGTCAACGTGGTCGCGCCCGCGGTGCTCACCCGGATCGCCCTGCCGGCACTGCGGGCGGCCGGCGGCACGGTGGTGTTCGTCAACTCCGGCGCCGGGCTCTCCGCATCGCCGTCGTGGTCGGCGTACGCCGCGTCCAAGCACGCCCTCCGCGCGCTCGCCGACGCCCTGCGCAGCGAGGAGCAGGGGTACGGCGTGCGGGTGAGCACCGTCTACCCCGGCCGCACCGCGACGCCGATGCAGCAGAAGGTGCACGACCAGGAAGGGCGCGACTACTCCGCGGACGACTGGATCGACCCCGCCACCGTGGCCGGCGCGATCCTGCACGTGCTCGACCTTCCTCCGGACGCCACCATCAGCGACCTCACCGTCCGGCCGCGCTGACGCCGTCCCGCCGCGCGGCTGTTACCCGCGCGTAACCTCACCGGCCCGAGAGCCGTTGGACCTCCGCCACACCACTTCTGGAGGTCTGCATGCGGGTCCGTCCGAGCGCCCTGGTCCTGTCTCTCACCGCGGCCACGACCGCGCTCGCGCTGCTAGCCCCCCAGGTCGGCCCGGCCCGGGCGGCCGGCGGCCCGGCGTACCGGCAGCACGACTACGCCGACGGCCAGGCCCGCTACGTGCTGCCTCCGGGCGAGAACGGTCTGGTGAACCTGACCCAGGCGCTCGCCTTCGAGGCCAACGGGCAGCGGCCGGCGAACAGCCAGGACCAGCTGGGGGAGTACAGCGGGCTCCTCTACGGCTACCCGTCGCTGACGAAGGCGACCCTGGGGAAGTACTTCAACGACGAGTCCTTCGGTGTGAAGCCTGCCGACGTGACCCGCACCGAGCAGCCGGGCCCCGGCGTCACGATCTACCGCGACACCCACGACGTGCCACACATCTATGGCGACACCGACGCCTCGGCCGCGTTCGGCGCCGGCTATGCCCAGGCCGAGGACCGGCTCTTCCTGATGGACGTGCTGCGGCACTACGGCTCCGGGACGCTGGCGAGCTTCCTCGGTGCCTCGTGCGGTTTCGAGCAGATGGACCACGACCAGCTGCTGCTGGCGCCCTACACGCAGGCCCAGGCGCAGCAGCAGGTCGACCGCCTGCCCGATCGGTACGGCGCCCAGGGCGTGCGCGCCAAGCAGATGATCGACTCCTACGTGCTGGGTGTGAACACCTACATCGACGCCGCGAACCGGGACCCCTCGCTCCTGCCGGCCGACTACGTCGCCGCGGGCCCCGACCAGTCGGCGCCCCAGCACTGGACCGACGCCGACGTCGTCTCCATCGCGGGGCTGATCGGCGGGATCTTCGGCAAGGGCGGCGGGTCCGAGACCGACGACGCCCATCTGTTGACCTACCTCCGCGGCCGGTACGGCGCCAAGGCCGGGCTGAAGGCCTACCGCGACCTCAACCACCAGAACGACCCGCTGGCGCCGACGACCTCGCAGAAGCACTTCACCTACGACGTGCGCACCAAGCCGTGGCACCGCTCGCTGAACGCGGTCACCGGACCCCAGCCCCTGACCGGAGGCCCGGTGTCGACGTCGCCCGGCTGCGGCCAGAGCTCGGGACTGCCGACCGGCGCCGCCGCCGACCCCACGTCTCTGCGCGCCCAAGAGGGTGCCCACCTCATTGCCGCACTCAAGGCGATGCCGCGACACATGAGCAACGCCTTGGTGGTCAACGGCTCACGGACCAGGTCGGGCCACCCGGTCGCGGTGTTCGGTCCGCAGGTGTCCTACTTCGCCCCGCAGATCCTGACCATGCTCGACCTGCACGCGCCCGGGTACGACGCGATGGGCGCGTCGTTCCCCGGCACCGGGCTGGTGGAGCTCGGCCGAGGCCGCGACTACGCCTGGTCGGCCACCTCTGCCGGCAGCGACCTGATCGACCAGCGGGTCGAGAAGATCTGCGACCCCGCAGGCGGGGCGCCGTCCGCGACCGGCACGTCGTACGTCTTCCGGGGGCGGTGCGTGCCGATGGTCCAGGAGACGTTCAGCGAGTCGGTGCTGCCCAAGGTCGGCAGCGGCGGCGGGGCCCCGGCCACGCTCGACCACGAGATCTACCAGACCCGCCACGGCGTCGTGCAGGGCTGGACCCAGGTGCACGGCACCCCGGTCGCCGTGGTCAACCAACGGTCGACCTACCACCACGACATCGACTCGGTGGTCGGGTTCCTCGGCTTCGGCGACCCGAGCCGGACCCACGACGTGCACAGCTGGATGCGGTCGGCGAACCGGATCGGCTACACCTTCAACTGGCTCTACGTCGACAGCCGCGACACCGGCTACTTCGTCAGCGGGCGTGACCCGCGCCGCAACCCGCACGCCGACCCGACCCTGCCGACCTGGGGCACCGGCAAGACCGAGTGGCGTGGGTTCCTGACGTTCCGGCGGCACGTGCACGAGGTCAACCCCGAGCAGGGTTTCTTCGTCAGCTGGAACAACAAGCCCGCGCCGGGCTTCGCGACCGACGGCGAGTACGCCAACGGTCAGACCTACCGCTCGCAGATGCTGGTCAGGCAGCTGAAACGCCAGCTCCGCCGCACCCACGACCGGATCACCCGGGTCGACGTGGTCAAGGCCATGGAGACCGCGGCCAGCCAGGACCTCGACGGGCTGGCGGTCACCCCGCTGCTCCTGCGCTACCTGAAAGGTCATCACCAGAGCGCGCACACGGCCGCGATGCTGCACCAGCTGAAGGCGTGGGTGGCCGACGGGGCGCACCGGCGCAAGGCGACGTCCTCGGACGCGCAGTACCAGCACGCGGCGGCGGTCGCCATCAACGACGAGCTGACGCCGTACCTGGTGCGCGCGCTGTACGACCCGATCCTGGCCAAGGGCGGCGAGTCGGGCGTCGGCTCCACCGGGGGCGCCACCACCGCGGGCTACGCGAAGCTGCCGATGCAGTGGGTGAACACCCCGAACAGCGGCGGTGCGCACCTCGGCTCGGCGTACGACGGCGGCTACGAGGGTTACCTGATGTCGTCGCTCCAGCAGCTGCTCGGCCGGCACCCGGCCGACGGCTTCGGTCGTGAGCTGACCCGCCACGAGTGCGGGGGAGGCCCCACGACGTGCCGGAGAGCGATCGCGCACGCCTTGGCGACGACGTACGACGCGCTGGTGGCCGCCAACGGCTCCCGGGACGTCCCCTCGTGGGACGCCTCGACGCTGTCGAAGGCGGCCGGCCAGACGATGCCGGAGTTCGACTCGATCGGCTTCCAGGCGCTCGGCATCGTCGGCCAGCCCAACATCGACTGGCAGAACCGCCCCACCTTCCAGCAGGTTGTCGAGTTCCCCCGTCACCGCTAGCGCTGACCCGGCAGAAGTGCTCGCCGTTGAGCGCCGACCCGGCAGAAGTGCTCGCCGTTGAGCGCCGACCCGGCAGAAGGGGACGGTGCACGAGTGCCGGGTCAGCGCTCCTGCGCGTTCACTTGTGCCGGGTCAGCGCTAACGGGGGCGAGGAGGAAGATGCGGAGGCGGCGGGTGGTGATCCGCTGCTGGTACTTCAGATAGCCGCCGTAGACCTGGGTGGACGCGGCGAGGACGCCGGCCTGCTCCGGCTCGGTGGCGGGCCGGGCCACGACCTCCCGGCTGCGCCCGGCGTGGACCGCGGTGGCGCGCGGGTCGGCCTCGAGGTTGAGCACCCACGCCGGGGTCGAGGGCTGGCCGAAGTTGGTGCCCAGCAGCGCGAGCGTGCCGGCGTAGGGCACCGCGATCAGGTGGGAGGTGCGGGGCAGACCCGACTTGCGCCCGGTCGTGGTCACGTCGAGCACCGGGATGCCGGCCAGCAGCCGGGGCGCGCTGGTGCGGCCGTGCGAGAGCCTGCCGACCGCGTTGTCGAGATGCCGGAGCACCCGCGAGAAGAGCCACGCCCCGAGACGCGACGAGGCGAACGACTGCATCGCCCTCTGGAACGGGTTCGGCTCGATCACGTGATAGCCGAGGTCGTCGGCCAGCCCTGGGTCGGTCATCGGCCGTCAGTCGTCCGGGTCGTCGAGCCGGGCCAGCCAGGTCGCGAAGCGCTCCACGGCCGTCTCGAACTCCGGGTGGGTGTCGGTGAACTCCTGCAGGCGGTCACCCAGCCAGGCCAGGGTGACTTCCTCGTCACCCCGGCGCTGCTGGAGCTCTTCGATCCCGCGGTCGGTGAAGTACATCGACTCAGTAGTGGTGTTCGACCCGGTCGGCCCCCGGTGCGAACGCCGCCGCCAGCAGGGCCTTGGACTCCTCGGCGTGCCGCTTCGCCGTACCGACCGACGGCGACGACAGCCCGGGCCGCGTGACCGGCTCGACGACCAGGTCACCGCCCAGCTCGGGCCACACGTTGAGCTGGTAGTGCGGCCACGGACCCATGTTGCGGGGCTCGTCCTGCACCCAGCGCACGGCCTGGAGATGGGGGTAGCGCGCCAGCTCGGCGCGGATCTCGTCGGTCGGCCGCGGGTAGAGCTGCTCGATCCGGGCGATCGCGAACCGCTCGGAGTCCTCGCGCTTGGCCCGCTCCACCATCAGGTCCCAGGTGATCCGGCCCGAGCACAAAAGCAGCGTGTCGACCTTCTCGGGGTCGGCGTCCGCGTCGGCGATGAACGGCCGGAACGTGCCCTCGGTGAAGTCACCCGGCTGCGACGCGGCCTCCTTCCGCTTGAGCATCGACTTCGGCGTGAACACGACCATCGGCCGGTGCTCCTCGCCGAGCGAGTGCTGCCGCAACAGGTGGAAGTACGACGCGGGCGTGGACGGTTGTGCGACCACGAACGCCTCGTCGGCGCACATGGTCAGCCAGCGCTCGATCCGGGCCGACGAGTGGTCGGGCCCCTGGCCCTCGTAGCCGTGCGGGAGGAGGAGGACGACGCCGGACTGCTGGCGCCACTTGGTCTCGCCGGAGGTGATGAACTCGTCGATCACCGTCTGCGCGCCGTTCGCGAAGTCGCCGAACTGGGCCTCCCACAGGACCAGCGCGTCGGGCCGCGCCACGGAGTAGCCGTACTCGAAGCCGAGCGCGGCGTACTCGGAGAGCAGCGAGTCGTAGACGTGGAACTTCGCCTGGTCCTCGGTGAGCGCGCTCAGCGGTGTCCACTCGTGGGCGTTGACCCGGTCGATGATCGTGGCGAAGCGCGACACGAAGGTGCCACGCCGCGAGTCCTGGCCCGCGAGACGCACCGGACGGCCGTCCATCAGCAGCGAGCCGAGCGCCAGGATCTCGCCGGTGCCCCAGTCGATCGGGCCGTCGGCAATCGCGTTGGCCCGCCGCTGGAGCTGCGGCATCACCTTGGGGTGCACGGTGAAGCCCTGCGGCGGGGTGACGTAGGCGTCCGCGATCCGCTTCATCACCTCGGGGGTGACGGCGGTCTGCGCGGTGCCGACGGACTTCTCGGGGTAGTCCGGCACGGTGGTCCACTCCGAGGGCTGCGAGTCGGCCTCGCGCACCTCGGTGAAGACCCGCTCGAGCTGGAGCTGGTAGTCGCGCAGGACCTGCTCGGCCTCCTCGATCGTGATGTCGCCACGACCGATCAGCGACTCGGTGTAGAGCTTGCGCACGGAGCGCTTCTGCTCGATCAGGTCGTACATCAGCGGCTGGGTGTACGACGGGTCGTCGCCCTCGTTGTGACCACGCCGCCGGTAGCAGACCAGGTCGATGACGACGTCCTTGTTGAACGCCTGGCGGTACTCGAACGCCAGTCGGGCGACCCGGATGCACGCCTCGGGGTCGTCGCCGTTCACGTGGAAGATCGGAGCCTGGA
>JAWWPM010000435.1:0-4627 GCA_033854915.1 Nocardioidaceae bacterium | reverse complement strand
CCGGGGCAGCAACGTGCTCGGCACCGGTGGCCTGACCGTCCCCTACTGGCTGTCCTACCATCCGGGCTTCCTCGCCGACTGCAAGGTGCTCGCGGTGGTGACCGGACACGTCGTCGGCGTGTTCGCCGCTCACGAGCGGGCGATCAAGGTGCTGCCCAAGCGGCACCAGCTCACCGGCCAGCATCCACTCCTGGCCGCGATGATCGCGTTCACCGTCGGCGGGCTCTACCGGCTGTTCCCGACCTGAGCGGACCTTCGGCCCCTTACCCAAACGACCCGGGGACCGTACTCTCCGATGCCATGCCCGCATCGATGCCGTCCGACCTGGAGATCGCCCAGGCTGCCACCCTCCGCCCCATCTCCGACGTCGCCGCCGAGCTCGGTGTCGACGAGCAGTATCTCGAGCACTACGGCCGAGGCGTGGCCAAGATCGACCTCGCGGCGCTCGACGCACCCAGGGCCGGCGCCGGTTCGAAGTACGTCGTGGTCACCGCGGTCACGCCGACCCCGCTCGGCGAGGGCAAGACCACCACCTGCGTCGGCCTCACCCAGGGACTGGTCGCCAAGGGCGCCCGAGCCGTGGTGACCCTGCGCCAGCCGTCCATGGGACCGACGTTCGGCATCAAGGGCGGCGCGGCCGGCGGCGGCTACAGCCAGGTCGTGCCGATGGAGCGGATCAACCTGCACCTGACCGGCGACTTCCACGCCGTCACGGCCGCGCACAACCTGCTCGCCGCCGTCGTCGACAACGAGCTGCACCACGGAAGCCCCGTGGGGCTCGACCCGCGCGGGGTGACGTGGCGCCGGGTGATCGACGTCAACGACCGGGCCCTGCGCAACGTCGTGATCGGCCTGGGGCCCCGGCTGGACGGCGTACCCCGCGAGAGCGGCTTCGACATCACCGCCGCCAGCGAGGTGATGGTGATCCTGACGCTGAGCACCTCGCTGCACGACCTGAGGGAGCGGTTGGGCCGGATCGTGGTCGGTACGACGTGGACCGGGCAGCCGGTCACCGCCGAGGACCTCGGGGTGGCCGGTGCGATGGCGGTGATCCTCAAGGACGCGCTGAAGCCCAACCTCCTCCAGACGCTCGAGGGTGGTCCGGCCCTGATCCACTGCGGCCCGTTCGGCAACATCGCCACCGGCACCTCGTCGGTGATCGCCGACCGGATCGCGCTGTCGCACGCCGAGATCGTGGTCACCGAGGCCGGGTTCGGCGCGGACATGGGCGCCGAGCGCTTCTTCAACGTCAAGTGCCGGACCGCCGGCGTGACCCCCGACCTCGCGGTCGTGGTGACCACGGTGCGGGCGATGAAGGCGCACTCGGGTCGCTACGACATCCGCCCCGGCAAGGACCTGCCCCCGGGGATGCTCGACGAGAACCCCGGTGACGTCACCGCCGGTCTGCCCAACCTGCGCGCCCACATCGAGATCGTGCGTCGCTTCGGGGTCACCCCCGTGGTCGCCATCAACGCCTTCCCGCAGGACCACGCCTCCGAGCACGAGGTCATCCAGCGTCTCTGCGAGCGCCTCGGCGTCAGGTGCGCGGTCAGCCGGCACGCCGCCGAGGGCGGCGAGGGTGCCTCCGAGCTGGCCGACGCGGTGCTGGACGGCCTGAAGAACGGCTCGTCGTTCGAGTTCCTCTACGACCTGTCGATGCCCCTGGTCGAGAAGATCGAGACCATCGCGACCCAGATCTACGGCGCGGACGGCATCGACCTCTCCCCCGCGGCGGCCCGGGGGCTGGCGTCCTACGAGGAGCTCGGGTTCGGCCGACTGCCGGTGGTGATCGCCAAGACGCACCTCTCGATCAGCTCCGACCCGAGCCTGCACGGTGCGCCCAGCGGCTGGCGCCTGCCGGTGCGCGAGGTACGGGCCGCGGTCGGGGCCGGCTACGTCTATGCGATCTGCGGCGACATGCGGACCATGCCGGGACTGCCCAAGCACCCCAACGCGGTCCGCATCGACCTCGACGCCGACGGCAACGTGACCGGGCTCTTCTGACCGGTCACCGACGCAGTCGCACCCGGGGCCGCAGTCTGGGCCGCTCGCGGCGGTGGGCCGGCACCGACGACGGCACCAGCGCGTCGACCAGCGGCGCGAGGGCCCGGGCCAGGTCGGTGTCGGTGGCCTCGGCGACGCTGGAGCCGGAGACCAGGGCGCGGTCGGCCGTGGCCCGGTCGTCGGGCAGGAAGTGCACCCCCGCCAGGCGGGCGAACCCCTCGACCATGCCGACGATGTCTCGCTCGGACCAGCCGAGGCTGGCTCGCATCCGGTTCACCACGACCCGGACCGGCGCGCCGGCTCGCCGCTCGCGCAGCTCGACCAGCCCCCGGGCCAACCGGGACAGCCCGATGGGGTCGGCGCTGCCGACGACCACCACCTCGTCGGCGACGTCGACGGCCCCCAGCGTCAGGTGGTTGCGGCCGGGACGGGTGGTCAGGTCGCCGGCCGGCTCGTCCTCGAGGCTGAAGCCGGTGTCGACGACGACGTGACCGTGCCGCGCCGCGACCTCGACGAGATGCTCGACCACGCCGGACCTGATCTCCGCATAGCGGTCGGGGCGGGGCAGCCCGGTGACGACCGCGAGCCGGTCGTCGAGCGCTCGCGGCACGGAAGCGAACCTCGCCTCCAGCACCCCGTCGCCGGTCAACCGGGCCGCCGAGAGCAGCCCCGAGACCTCGTCGAGCACGCCGAGGTGCTGGGCGACCGAGCCGCCGTAGGGATCGGCGTCGACCAGCGTGGTCCGCGCCCCACGGCGGGCGAGCTCGGCCGCCAGCGAGGTCGCGAGCGTCGTACGTCCGGGGGCACCTGCGGGGCCCCAGACCGCGATCACCCGGCCGGCTCCGGGTGCGAGCGGGAGGTCGTCGTCCCCCTCGTCGACGGGCGGGACGGTCGGCAGGTCGCCCTCCGACTCGAGCAGGTCGGCGATCGCCGACGGGTCGTCGGCCGAGGTGAGGGCGTCGACGCCGATCCGGGCGGCCCGGGTGCGTGCCCCCTCGGGCGAGCCCGGCCCGGCGACCGCCACCACGCGCACCTGGTGGCGGCGCAGCAGGTCGAGCGCGGCCTGGTCGAGCCCGGGTGCGTCGAGGGCGACCACGGCGGCGTCGGCCCGGCCCGCGCTGCTGGCCGCCAGCAGGTCGTCGACGTCCACGCAGCGCCGGAGCACGACGACGCCGGGCCGGGTGCCCAGCACCTCGAGCAGTGGCGGCTCCCACGCGGCCCCGGCGGCGACGATCAGGACGACGACCACGCTCAGCCCCTGCCGACCACGGTGAGGGCGGGGTCGTCCACCGACGCCAGCAGCCGGAAGAAGGTGTGCGCCTGGCCGCTGCTCATGGCGAGCACCAGCATCCGCTGGCCGCCCGAGCCGAAGTCCTGGTCGGCGGCGGGGGCATCGACCACCGTGACACCAGAGAGCACCGGGCGGCCGGTGCACACCGGCGAACCCTGGCAGCCCGCGTGCGACGACGGGCGCAGGTAGACGTCGACGCTGGCTCCGGCGGAGACCGCCCCGGGCACCTGGTCGGCCGCCACCGAGATCGGCACCTGCCGCAGCTGGTCGGTCGCCGCGGCGCCGACCGCTCCTCGCGGCAGCAGCTCGCCGGCGCCGATCCCGTGCACCAACCTGAGGTCGGCCGGCAGGGCTTCGCCTGCCGAGTAGTAGAGGTCGGCGTCGGACGGGTCGGCGAAGTGCACTCGTCGTACGGTCAGGTCGTCGGCGGTCAGCGTGTGCCCGGTGCCCAGGGTCTGAGCCGCAGCCCACACCGGCTCGGTGTCGTCGGAGGCACCCAGCACCAGCGCCCCCACCAGCACGGAGGCGGCGACGATGGCGATGCCCACCCACATCCGTGGGTCGCGCCAGCCCGGCGTGACGGCCCGCGTGGCGCGCGGCGGGGAGAGGGGCGTGTCAGTCATCCCGAGAGTCCTGCTCACCACGCCATCATCACCCCGGACGGCGTTCTGCGGCACCCTCCTCCACAGGCTCGTCCGCCGCGTGCCCCGGGACGGCGTTCCCTCGTGCAACGATGGCCCCATGGCTCCCACGCCACGCTTCCTGACCCTGGCCGACGTCGCCGAGATCCTGAGCACCTCCAGCGCCCAGGTCTACGCCCTGGTCCGGCGCGGAGACCTGGCCGCGATCAAGATCGGGGGCCGCGGCCAGTGGCGGGTCGAGGCCAGCCAGCTCGAGGCCTACATCGAGCGGATGTACGACGAGGCGCGGACCTTCGTCGACCAGCACCCGTTCACCGAGCCGGCCACGTCCGATGACGCGTCACCGGACGTCCCCGCGCAGTGATCAGCCCGCGGCGCCCGCAGGGTTGGCCTTCGACGAGCCGTTGACCGCCGGCTGTCCACCGGTCTGCACCGGGACGCCGTCGACCGGCGAGCCGTACTCCGGGCTGTAGGTCTTGGAGTTGCGGAAGGTGTCCACGAACTGCTGGAGCCGGGGGTCGGTCGGGCTGTCGACCCCGAGCTGGTAGCCCCACGAGCTGATCATGATCGGGCTGGGCAGGCTGTTGTCGGCCCAGGGGCTGACATCGACGTAGCGGTTGGAACGGCCACCCGTCTCGGAGATCATCGTCTGCTTGTTGAAGAAGTCGACCAGCTGCTGGACCTTGGCGGC
>JAWWPM010000434.1:0-4135 GCA_033854915.1 Nocardioidaceae bacterium | reverse complement strand
TACCTAACGATTGAGCAGCTGATGAACTCCGACGCCGACACCCCTCCGGGGCGGGTCCTGCTGCCCGCGCTGGCGGAGCTGCCGGGGCACCTGGTCTGGCGGGCCCGTGCGCGCGTCGTGGCGGCGCTCGAGGACGTGCTGCCCGACAACGTCGACATCCACGGCTACGCCGCGCTGCTCGCCCTCGCCGGCGGCGTCACTCGGTCCCAGCAGGCGCTGGCGCGCACCGTCAGCGTGAGCGGTACGACGATGATGCGGGTCGCCGCCGACCTTGCCGACCGTGGTCTCGTGATGCGGGTGCGTAACCCGGAGGACCGCCGTTCCTACGCGCTGACCCGCACCCCCGAAGGTGCCGCCGCGGCCCGCACGTGGCGCCGCTACGCCGAAGACCTCGAGGAGTCGGTCACCTCGGGCTTCACGGTCCGCGACCGGGAGGACCTCCGCATCCTGCTGCTCCGGGTGGCGGCGAGCGACCTCGCCCCCGACACCCCCGAGCCGCTGCGCGAGAGCATCGCGTTCCTGGTCACGCGGGTGCAGTTCCGCATGCACCGCGACTTCCAGGCCGCGCTGGCTCCGGTGGGGATCGAGCCGGCCCACTTCGGCGTCCTGGTCGCGGTGGGATCGACCGCGGCGGTCTCCCAGTCGGAGCTCTCCCGCGCGTTCGGCGTCAGCGGTGCCCACATGGTGCAGCTGGTCGACGACCTCGAGCAGCGTGGCCTGGTCTCGCGACGCCGCCTCGAGTCCGACCGGCGGGCGCAGGTGGTGACGCTGCTTCCCCCCGGCCGCGAGGCAGTACGTCGTACCGCCCCCGTCGCCGACCGCGTCGCCGCCGACCGCCTCTCGCCGCTCGACGACGCCGAGGTAGGGCGCCTCGTGACGCTCCTGCAGCGGCTGGTCACCGCTCCCTGATCTGGAACGCGTCTGGCAGCATGTCCGCGCTCCGGTGCCGGGTCTTCGTGGTTACCGAGCTGACGCAGGGACCACCCGAGCGGGAGCTCGCCAAGCAGGACATGGCGTCGCGCTGGTTCACTGGCGTCTGGTCCACCAGCAAGCATCACGTTGACGGGTTCGGGACGTGTCCCTTGCGGCGGCGCGGGGTGGCCGACCGTGGCGGGCTGGCGCGCATGTGGTCCAGGACTGGCTCGAGCAGCGCGGCGAGGGTGAGTACGTCGGGGTCACTCAATGGTTTGAACAGCAGCTCCCGCAGCTCCTCGACGTGTCCCGGCAGCGCACTGGCCAGGCGGGCGCGGCCGGCGTCGGTGATGCTCAGGATGACGCCGCGGTCGTCATCGGGCGAGGGTTGGCGCTCGACGAGGCCGGCGTTCTCCATCTGCCCCGCTTGGTAGGTCAGCCCACTGCGGCTGTAGACCACCTCGTCGGCCAGCTCGGTCATCCGCAGACTTCCGGTCGGGGAGTCCAGACCCAACCGGGCGAGCACCTTGAACTGGACGTAGGTGAGGTCGGCGGCCGTGCGCAGCTGCGTCTCGACCCTGTGGCGCAGCAGTGCTGCGGAGTCCATCAGCGCGAAGTAGGCGCGCAGCTGGGTGTCATCGAGGTCCAAGGCGTCGTACGGCACGGCGAAGGACATGGAGTCAGCATACGACAGTTCTTCACATTCGAAGCACTTGCTTCACATTCAAAGTAGTTGTAACCTCAGTCATGTGCTTCGAACTCGAAGCATTCACCTGCTGCAAGAGGAGCGAGTCATGAAGGCAGTGCGTTTTCACGAGTACGGCGGACCAGAGGTCCTGCGCGTCGAGGAGGTCGACATCCCGTTCCCGAGCGAGGGTCAGGTGTTGGTGCGCGTCGCCGCCACGTCGTTCAACGGCGTCGAGGGCAACATCCGAGCCGGGCGCATGCAGGGGCCGATGCCCTTGGAGCTCCCGCACACCCCCGGCCTGGATGTGGCCGGAACCGTGGAAGCGCTCGGTCAGGGCGTCGACCGACTCCAGGTGGGTGACCCGGTGATCGGGTTCCTGCCCTTCGTCGACGACGGCGCCGCCGCCGAATACGTCGTGGTGGCCGCCGACAGACTGGCGCCCGCCCCCAGAAGCATCCCGCTGACCGACGCGGCCGCCCTGCCTCTGGTCGGGCTCACCGCCTGGCAAGCACTCTTCGAGTACGCGGGCCTCCAGGCGGGGCAACGGATCCTCATCAACGGCGCCAGCGGTGCGGTAGGAGGCTACGCCGTCCAGCTGGCCAAGGCCGCCGGTGCCATCGTCATCGCCACGGCCAGTGCCGGCACCAAGGATCAGGTCCAAGCCCGCGGAGCCGACGACGTCATCGACTACACCGCAGTCGAGGTGAGCGCCTGGGTCAACGAGCCGGTCGACGTCTTGCTGAATCTGGCCCCGATCGACCCAGAGCAGCTCACCGCACTGACCTCCCGGGTCCGTGACGGAGGCGTCGTCGTCAACACGACCGTGTGGATGCCCGCCCCGTCTGACGAGGAGAGGGGCGTGCGCGGAATCGACATGTACGTGCGCAGCGACGCCACCGAGCTGGCCGAGCTGAGCGCCCGCGTCGACCGCGCAGAGCTCATCGTCGACGTCGCCGAGCGCATACCGATGGCCGACCTCGTGAGCGTCCACACCCGCGCCGCCGCCGGAACCCTCACCGGCAAAGTCGTCGTCCTACCGTCCACCGCCTGACTGCGCCCGCCAGATGAACGAGCCCGCGGTCGGGGCCCGGAACGCTAGGGCCCGCCGAGGCCGGAGCTCTGCGGGTGGGTGTCACCAGCGTTTTGGCCAAACAGGCGCCGGGCTGGAGGGCCAGACCCAGGCTCGACGGACACGTCGTGACCACGACGCCGACCGGCCTCGGCCACACCCCCGCCAGTCCGGCGTCCCACCGCCGGCTCCCCCCGGCAGCCGCGCCGAGTTCTACCTGGGCGGCCTCGTGCTCGTGGCCTGAGTCACCCCTTCGGCTCGACCTCGCTGCGCAGCTTCAGCACCTTGGAGCCGTCCTCCTGCTCGATCTCGTACGCCGGATCGTCGCTGCTGCCGCGCCGGGTGATCGCACTGCCTTTGATCCGGCGGGTGACCGAGTCGTGGTGGATGGCGACCACCGTGCCCTCGGCGGTCCCGCTTCCCCAGTGCCAGCTGACCGTCGTACCGGTGCGGATGCTCATGGCAATGCCGTACCCCGGTTGATTGGCGACCTGCGCATCCCGCCCGGTAAGTTGGGAGGCACGAATGTGGTCCCAGTCACACCCGCGTACGCCGCACCATCCCCGCGACGTACGCGGTCCAGCGCAGCAGGCCAGGCGGTCACCCCCGCAGGTCGGTGAACCAAAGGAGCAACCGTGACCCATGCAGGCTTCGGCCCCGATCTCGCTGAGGTCTTCGGACCCGCGCACCAAGACGGCGGCCCCGAGCTCGTCCAGCTGCTCACGCCCGAGGGCGAGCGCGTCGAGCACCCCGACTTCTCCTTCGGCGACGAGTTGTCCAAGGACGAGCTCGCCGAGCAGGTGCGCGGCTTCTTCCGCGACATGACCCTGACCCGGCGCATCGACGTCGAGGCCACCGCGCTCCAGCGCCACGGCGAGCTCGGCATCTGGGCCCAGCTGCTCGGGCAGGAGGCCGCGCAGATCGGCGCCGGCCGGGCTCTGCGTCCGCAGGACTACGTCTTCCCGACCTACCGCGAGCACGGAGTCGCCTACTGCAAGGGCGTCGACCCGCTGCTGCTGCTCGGCCTCTTCCGCGGGGTCGACCAGGGCGGCTGGGACCCCCGCGAGAACAACTTCGGCCTCTACACGATCGTGATCGGCGCCCAGACCCTGCACGCCACCGGCTACGCCATGGGCATGCAGCGCGACGGCGTCGTCGGGACCGGCGACCCCGACCGCGACGCCGCGGTGATCGCGCACTTCGGTGACGGCGCCTCCAGCCAGGGCGACGTCAACGAAGCCTTCATCTTCGCCGCGTCGTACAACGCACCGGTGGTCTTCTTCTGCCAGAACAACCAGTGGGCGATCTCCGAGCCCATCGAGCGCCAGACGCGGATTCCGCTCTACCAAAGGGCTCTGGGCTTCGGCTTCCCCGGCATCCGGGTCGACGGCAACGACGTGCTCGCGACGTACGCCGTGACCCAGGCAGCTCTGCAGCGAGCCCGCGAGGGTCAGGGTCCGACCCTC
>JAWWPM010000433.1:0-4107 GCA_033854915.1 Nocardioidaceae bacterium | reverse complement strand
ACCCCGGAGTAGCCGTGGTCTGCGTCGCACTCGGGGTCGCCACACGTCGCCGGCTCGAGGTCGATCCTCGCGACGCCACCCCAACCGATGGTGAGCACGGCCTCGGCCGCCGGGGTCGGGCCGTCGGTCGGGTTGGCGACCATCCGGGTGACCACGACCGACTTCACCGAGGACAGCGAGATCGCCTCGGTGGAGGTGGAGGTGTACGGCGCGGGCAGCATGTCGTCGCCCTCGTGCTCGTCGGTGTGGGCCAGGATCAGCCGGGTCGGCGTGAGCACCGCGACCGTGAGGTGCCGACGCACCTCGTCACGGTCGAACGTCGGCTCGTGGTGGACGAAGAACGACACGACGTCCTCGCCCGCGACCGCGCTCATCACCCCGTCGGCGACGACCTCGGGGTAGTAGCCGGTGCGGTCGATCGCCTCCTTCAACGTCTGCATGGGGCGAGTCTGTCACGCGGTCGGCCCAGCGGATGAGCCAGCCAGTTCTGCTTCGTCGGGGCGTCAGCCGGGCAGGGTGTCACCGAGCGACGGCATCCGCCGGACGAACCAGTCAGAGCGCGGGTCGGAGACCGGGTCGACCCGGGCCCGCGCGGTGAGGACGTTGCAGGTCTCGGCCCCGGCGAGCACCAGCGACAGCTCGAGGGACGAGACCTGGGGCAGGTCGTGCTGGAGCTGGGCCACGCGCCGGATCAGGTCCTCGACCGGCTCGATGTCCACGACCTCGGAGCCGCGGTAGCCGAACAGCATGGGGGCGGCCTTGATCTCGCGGGTCATCGCCGCCGGGTCGCGCTCGCCCAGCGGGGGGATCCGGTAGGAGCGGTCCTCGAGCAGCTCGGTGAGCGGCCCGGAGATCCCGAACGACACCACGGGTCCGAACAGCGGGTCCTCGGTGCTGAAGATGCTCACCGGCACCCCCGGCGGCGCGACCTTCTGGACCACGAACCCCGCCGACTCCGCATCGTCGATCAGTTCGCTGAGCGCCTCCCACGCGGCCTTCATGTCCCCCGGCCGCTCGATGTTGCGCCACACGTGCGCGAGATCGGGGCGCTCGCGGAGCCGGTCGGTGGTCGCCTTCAGCACGACGTCCCAGCCCAGCTCGCGGCCGGCCTTCGTGGCCTCCGCCAGCGTCGAGACCGGCCGGGCGTCCCAGAGCTCGATGCCGTAGGCGGTCAGCAGGGTCTTCAGGTCCGCGATCCCCAGCTCCACCCCGTCCGGGTGCTCGATCAGCAGTCGCTGGGCGAGCCCCCGCCCGGTCGCGCTGTCGACGTCCTGGGGCACGACCGGTGGGCCGTTCGGGGTGCGCAACCACACGGCGTACTCCACGACGCGTGCGAGGGCGCGCACCGCGGCCTCGACGGCGGGGTACGACGGCACCGAGCCGCGCCCGGCCGTCGACCCCGCCACGTCGGGCACCCGCAGGAGCTCGGGCACACCCTCGGCGCCGAGGAACGACGAGACCAGCGGCTTGTCGGACTGCTCCCCCACGGCCGCCAGCACGTCGGCCACCTCGGCGCCGGAGACGTCGATGGGCGGGATGTAGACCGCGACCACCGAGTCGACCTCGGGGTCGTCGATGGCGGCGTCGAGCGCGTCCTCGAAGTCGGGCCCGGTGGCGTCGGCTCCCAGCGACACCGAACGGGACACGGTGAGCCCGACCGCCACCGCGGCGTCGGTGGCCAGCAGCCCCAGCGCGTCTGAGTTGCCGACCACGGCCACCCGGCGCCCGCGTGGGAGGGGCTGGTGCGCGAGCAGCTGGGCGACGTCGAACATCTCGTCGAGGGTGTCGACCTGGATCACCCCGGCCTGGCGGAACATCGCGTCCACGGCCTGCGGCGGCGCCCCGATCTTGCGGACCGTGTGCCCCATCGGCACGCCCTGGGTGGTGCGCCCCGAACGCACCGCGATGATCGGCTTGCGCAGCGAGACCCGCCGGGCGATCCGGCTGAACTTGCGCGGGTTGCCGATGGACTCGAGGTAGAGCAGGACGACCTCGGTGGAGTCGTCCTCCTCCCAGTACTGCAGCAGGTCGTTGCCGGAGACGTCGGCGCGGTTGCCGGCACTGACGAAGGTCGACAGGCCGAGACCGCGGTTGTTGACCTTCTCCAGGATCGCCGAGCCGAGGGCTCCGGACTGGCAGAAGAAGCCGGCGCGCCCGCGGGCCGGCTTCAGCGAGGACAGCGAGGCGTTGAGGTTGACCTGAGGGTCGGTGTTGATGATGCCGAGGCAGTTGGGGCCGATCAGCCGCAGGCCGTAGGAGCGCGACAGTCCGACCATGCGCCGCTGCCGCTGCCGGCCCTCCTCCCCGGTCTCGGCGAAGCCCGACGAGATCACGATCAGTCCGTGCACGCCCTTGGCGGCGCAGTCGAGCACGACGTCCTGCACGGCATCGGCGGGTACGGCGACGATGGCGACGTCGACGTCGCCGGGGATCTCGCCCACGGTCGCGTACGCCGGGAGGCCGGAGACCGCCTTGGCCGACGGGTTCACGACGTACACCCGGCCGGTGTAGTCGCCGAGCACGAGGTTGCGGACCAGCGCCTGACCGACCGTGTCCTGACGTCGTGAGGCACCGATCACCGCGACCGAGCGCGGTGTGAAGAACGCCTGGATCGACGCCGCCTCGGCGCGGTGCTCGCGGCTCGACATCACCCCGATCGCGGTGTCGGTCGACGCGATCGGGAACTCCAGCATGAGCACGCCGTCCTCGTACCCGCTCAGCAGCCGGTACCCGGCGTCGCGGAAGGTCTGGATCATCCGGTTGTTGTCCGGGAGGATCTCGGCGACGAAGCGGTCGACTCCGCGCTCGCGCCCGGCCTGGGCGAGGTGCTCGAGCAGCAGCTGCCCGATGCCGCGTCCCTGCTGGGCGTCCTCGACCAGGAAGGCGACCTCGGCGACCTCCGGGCCGCTCCCGGCCGGCGCGTCCTCGGGCACCGGATGTCCCTCGTAGCTGCCCAGCGCGATCATCTGCTCCGAGAGCAGCATCACGAACGCGACCCGATGCACGTGGTCGACCTGGGTGAAGCGGGTGACGTCGCGTTGCGACAGGTGCGGCATCGGTGAGAAGAAGCGGTAGTACTTCGACTGGTCGGAGACCCGGCCGTAGAACTCCACGAGCAGCTCGGCGTCCTCGGGCCGGATCGGCCGGATGTGCGCCGTCCGGCCGTCCCGGAGCAGGACGTCGGCCTCCCAGTGGCGCGGCGCGACGTGCCGGGCCTGCCCAGTGGTGTGCCCCGTGGTGTGGGCGGTCTGCTCGGCGGCGGTCACGGCCGAAATCTACCGGCCCCGGGTTTCGGGGAGGTTGCCGACGAGCAGCCGATCAGCGACGCAGGCGGTATCTCAGGTGCAGCACCCGCTCGCCCTGCACCACGACGTGGGGGTCGTCGAGCACGATCTCGTCGGTGGCGGACCCGAGGAACTTCTTCCCCTGCCCCAGGAACACCGGCGCCAGCTCGATCGCCAGCTCGTCGGCCAGGCCGGCCGCCACGACCTGACCGCCCACGTCACCGGCACAGACGACCACGGTCCCCTCTCCCGCGTGCTCGGTGGCCCGGCGCATGGCGTCCTCGACGCCGTCGGTGCAGAACGTGTACGGCGCGTCCGGGTAACGCTGCTGCCACTCGTCGGCGTCACGGTGGGTGTCGACGAAGACGTGGTCACCCACGATCGGCAGGCCGTTCCAGCCGTCGGTGAAGTCGAAGAGCCGGCGGCCGATCACCTGGCAGCGCGTCTGGATGTGGTCGAGGTAGTCGGCCGATGCCTGCGAGACGTGGAAGACGTGGTCGGGGTTGAACCTGAGCTCGGTGTCGCCGGCCTCGTACCAGTCGAAGATGGGCCCGGGCAGGTCGTCGGGCCGGGCGATGAAGCCGTCGAGCGAGGCGACGGCCTGGACGATCACGGTGGTCATCAGAAGCTCCCTGTTATTCAACTGAGTGGTTGAACAGCATCGAACCCCGGATGCAGCACCGTTGTCAACCCATCGGTTGAATGTGGTCGGTCCTGCGGTCGGCCCCTGCGGTCGGCCTGTGATCGTTCGGCCCGTCCACCGGTACGGCGTGCCCCGTCGCACGTCGTACCGGCGAACGGGGAGAATGCGCGCATGGCACGG
>JAWWPM010000432.1:0-2912 GCA_033854915.1 Nocardioidaceae bacterium | reverse complement strand
ATCTGTGCCAACCGCTCCTCGGGAGTACTCATCGAGGAGCTCACCCCTGGACGGGGCGCTTGAAGTAGCCGACCAGGTTCTCGGGGTTCATGCCCGGCGCGATCTGCACGAGCTCCCACCCGACCGCCCCGAAGTTGTCGAGGATCTGCTTGGCCGCATGCGTGAGGATCGGAGCCGTGAGGTACTCCCACCGTTGGATCTGGGTCATGGCGCGACCCTACTCCCGACCCTCTCCCGACCGACGGGCGTGACCCCGCGGGCCCGGTGGGCCTGCGGAGTCACCCCCGTTCGCGGCGACGGTCCCCCCGGATCCGCCGCCGACGCGGGCCTCCCCATCGGCACGCACCTGCACTTCGGCGCGGTACGGCGTCCGGATTGGCCCCGTCCGGCGGCGGTCCCGGTCACCGGCGATCAGGCCGGCCAGGTCACGGTGCTGACCTCACCTCCGGTGACGTCGGCCTCGAGCACGACGTGGTCGCCGTCGCCCTTGGCGAACAGCTCGTAGCGACCGGATCCGAGCTCGGGGAACACCAGCGACGGCACGTGGCCGTCACCCACCGGACGGTTGACCACCGCGACATGGGCCAGGTGCTCGCCGGCGTCGTGATGGTGATGCCCGTGATCATGACCGTGGGCGTGGGAGCCCGTCGTGGTGCCCACCGGCCGGATCTCGACCTCCGTGCCGAGCAGGGTGGCAGGCATGGTCACCACGAGCGCTCCGATCTCGCCCCCGATGTCGAGCAGGACCGCGCCCTGGCCGGCGAAGGGATTCTCCACCGACGCGTGCCCGGTCATGACGCCTGCGTCGTCCCGGGGACGGTCTGGTAGCCGCCGCCGGGGTTGCCGAGGTAGGGGAACGTGCTCGTGCTCGCCGCGTTGGTGTTCGACGTACCGTCGGTCACCAGCCCGGCCGCGGCGTCCGGCGTGTAGCCCGGGTCCACCAGCGGGATGGTGACCCCGGCGACGGCCCGCAGCGCGATGGTGACGACGTCGTCGTCCACGCGGCGCCCGTTCGGCCAACCGGCCAGGTCTCCGCCCACCACGCCGAGGCTGTTGGGGTTCGTCGTCGTCGGCGGGATGGCCACGTTGAGCCGCAGCATGTCCGCCTCCACGGGGCCGGTGTAGTTCTGGAAGCCCCCGGCGGTGACCACGCCGGACGGGATGCCGGTCAGCAGGATGGCGTTGAGGTCGGCCCGCTTCTTGGTGTAGGCCGCCAGGTGGGGGAAGACCCCCGGGTAGAGGGCCGGCAGCAGCTTCGCGAGCTCCGGGTGGTTGACGTACGCCGCGAACTTCTTGTCGCCGTGCGGCGGCAGGACGTTCCACTGGTCCTTCAGGCCCATCGGCACGAGCACCTCGTTGAACAGCGGGTTGCCCAGCCGGGAGACCTGCTCGAAGGGGCCGTGGCCGACGTACTTGCCCTTGGCCCGGTCGAGCACCCGCGACTTGCGCCGGCTGGCGGTGGCCCACACGCCGATGACCGCACCAGCGCTGGCCGGGTCGGTCGGCAGGTTGTGGTGCCGGGTGACCTCCGAGATCGGCACCTGCAACGCGATCGAGTGCACGTTGTAGGACTGCAGCGAGTTCACGCCGGGGGCATCGGCGCTCGGCAGGAGGTGCAGGTGCTGGAACGGCCGCAGGGCGCCCAGGTCGAAGACGCTGCCCAGGTCGACGTGGAACGCATCGGCCCGCTGGCCGGCGAACACCCGCCGCTTGCCGATCTTGTGGACCGCGGCCGCGGCGAGGGCGGCGTAGTTCGGTGTGCTGCGCGGGCCGACGTTGACCGGCGGGCAGGCCAGCTTCTCGGCCAGCACCTTGTGGTGACCGTCCTTGATCCGGGTCAGCGAGTAGAACTGCGGGCGGTTCCAGGTGGACGCACCCAGGCTCGTGATCGGACCGGTGTTGTAGAGGAACGACGCCGGGTTGCGGACCGTGGTGTGGAACCGGAAGCGGTAGATGATGTCGGACTCGGCGGTCCCCTTGTTGGAGACGTGGATGTCGTAGGCGACGTCATCACCGAACTCGTAGAAGTTCGGCCCACCGTCCGGGTTCTGGAACGGGATGAAGTTGGCGATGAACGTCACCGTGTCCGGACGCGCGGGACTGACGAACGCATAGGTGTCGGTGCCGTCGGCCACGGGGTCCTTGGCGGTCTCGGGTGCTTCGCGATGGGACGACATCACTGGCCTCCCGCCGCGTTGAGGATCCGGTTGACGAGGTCGCGGTCGTGAACGACGACCTCGCGCTCGCCGACCATGAGGCGCAGCTCGGAGGACTTGTGGTCCTTGACGAACGCCACGACGGGTTCGCGCGCGCTGCCGGGTCTGCGGGCGACCTCTGCCGCGGACGCCTGGCCGCTGGTGAGTGCCACGGTCCCGGCCGCAGCGCCCGCCCCTGCGGCAACGATGAGTTTCCTTCTGCTTGTCTCGGTCATGCTCGTGCCCCTCCCGGGTGTCACCGCCCCCCAGGTGAGGGGCGTCACACGAGATTCGGTGCACTCACCCGTACGGGTGGGTCGCAGACCTTACGGAGATCTGAACGGCGGCAAGCGCCACGGGTCGCAGCCTGCGCGCGTGCCGTCCGGACGTCATACGAAGTGAGGCATAGAGGCCACGGTTCGTATGACGTTGTGGCTCACCGAGGAAGCCCGCTCATGCCGCGGAGCGTGTGGATGCTGATGGCGGTACCTGGGTGCTGCGCAGTGGCACCGTCGTACCGCTCAGGCCACGATCAGCTGTTGGCCCAATGTTCGATCAACGCTGCGCACCACCAGTCAGACCAGGATCGTGGGCTCGGTCTTCTCGCGGACCTCGTCCTCGGTCACCCCGGGGGCGAGCTCCACGAGCCGCAGTCCCTCGGGCTCGACATCGAGGACGCAGAGGTCGGTGATGATCCGCTGCACCACGCCGCGTCCG
>JAWWPM010000431.1:0-6272 GCA_033854915.1 Nocardioidaceae bacterium | reverse complement strand
ACGGCAGGTGGTGGTCGAGCACGACGAGGGAGGCAACGAGAACTACCAGCTCTCCCTCCTCGACCTCAACGACCTCCCGGCCGCCCCAGTCGGGCCGGACGGCCTCACGCCGCTCGTGCGCGACCTCGAGCACCTGCACGTGCTGCTCGACGTGAGCGCCGACCAGGTCGTCTACTGCACCAACCGCCGCAACGGCGTGGACATGGACGTCGTCCTGCGAGACCTCGGGTCCGGCGAGGAGCGGGTGGCCTACGACGGTGGCGGCTACGTCGTGGAGACCACGGTCTCGCACGACACGGCGTCCGTGGCGGTGACCACGCTCAGCCTGCGGCCGAGCTCCACGACCGTGGCGGTCGCGTCGGCGGGTGACACCCGCATCCTGACCGACCCCGACGAGCTCGCCGAGCACCACGTCGCCGGCTGGGCCGATGACGACGCGGCCCTGGTGATGAGCTCCGACCACGAGCGCGACCACCTGGCCGTGGTCAGGCTGACCCGCGACGGCACCTGGTCGACCCTGGTCGAGGCCGACGACCACGACCTGCAGGTCTGGCTGTCGCCCGACGGCTCCACCCTGGTGGTCGGCCACCACGTCGACGGGCTGGACACCCTCGCCGTGCACGAGGCCGACGGCACTCATCGAGCCGACGTCGCCGCACCACCCGTCGTACCCGAGACGTTGGTCTGGGCGCCCGACTCCTCGGCGTTCGCGATCACCACCAAGACGCCGACCGACCCCGGGTCGATCCTCCGCGTCGACGCCCGCACGGGTGCCGTCTCCACCGTGGTCGACGGTCGCGACACCGTGCCGGCCGAGCTCCGCGACCGGCTGGTGACCCCGACCGTGCACCGCATCCCCGCGCCGGACGGCGAGCAGATCCCCTGCTTCCGCTACACCGGCATCGGCACAACGGGTGCCTCGGTCGTCCACGTCCACGGTGGCCCCGAGGGCGAGGCCACGCGGGTGTTCTCCCCGGTGCTACAGGCCCTGGCCCTGTCGGGCTTCGACGTGCTGGTGCCCAACGTCCGGGGATCGTCGGGCTACGGCAAGCGCTGGGTCTCCCTCGACGACGTGGAGCTCCGGCTCGACTCGGTCGCCGACCTCGCCGCGATCCACGACTGGCTGCCGACGGTCGGCCTCGACCCCGCCCGCTCGTCGCTCTGGGGTGGCTCCTACGGCGGCTACATGGTGCTGGCCGGGGTCTCCATGCAGCCCGGGCGCTGGGCCGCGGGGGTCGACATCGTCGGCATGTCGTCGCTGGTGACGTTCCTGGAGAACACCTCCGACTACCGGCGCGCGGTCCGCGAGCGCGAGTACGGCACCCTCGCCGACGACCGCGCCTTCCTCGAGAAGGCATCGCCGATCACCTATCTGGACGACATCGTGGCGCCACTGTTCGTGATCCACGGCGCCAACGACCCGCGGGTGCCGCTCTCGGAGGCCGAGCAGATCAAGGCCGCGCTCGACGGCAAGGGCATCCCCTGCGAGCTCCGGGTGTACGACGACGAGGGGCACGGACTGGCGAAACGGGCCAACCGCCTCGACGCCTACCCGGCGGCGATCGACTTCCTGCACGCCCACCTCGGCACCACCTGATCGGGCCGGGGGCGGAATAACCGACCGCCTCCGCAGCCTTGCACCTGGTGACACCACACCCGTGAGGAGAGAGCAGCGCATGGCCACCACCACCCTGACCGAGCAGGACTTCGAGAAGGTCGTGACCCAGGACGGCATCGTCCTGGTCGACTTCTGGGCGTCATGGTGCGGCCCGTGCCGGATGTTCGCGCCGATCTACGAGAAGGCGTCGGAGACCAACGACGACATCACCTTCGCCAGCGTCGACACCGAGGACCAGCAGGGTCTGGCCGGTGCGCTCCAGATCTCCTCGATCCCCACGCTGATGGCCTTCCGCGACGGGATCATGGTCTTCCGGCAGGCCGGTGCGCTTCCCGAGCCCGCCCTCGCGCAGCTGGTCGAGGCCGTGCGCGGCCTCGACATGGACGACGTACGCCGCCAGGTCGCCGAGGCCGAGCGCCAGCAGGCCTGACCTCAGGGGTTCGGACCCGGCCGGAGTTACCGAACGGTAACCTTGGACGCATGTCTGACGTACTGAGTCTCTGGAAGTGGTCCGGGCGACTTCCGGCCGGACGGCGGGTCTTCTCGACCCTGTTTGCCCGGCGAGCGCCGTACTTCGGGTCGGTCAAGCCCCGGTTCACCGTGCTCCAGCCCAACCACGTGGAGCTGGTCGTGCCCGACCGCAAGAAGGTGCACAACCACATCGGCACCGTGCACGCGATCGCGCTGTGCAACGGGCTCGAGGCGGCGATGGGGGCGCTGGCCGAGGCGAGCATTCCGCCTGGCAAGCGCTGGATCCCCAAGGGGATGCAGGTCTCCTACACCGCCAAGGCGAGCTCCGACATCACCTGCATCGCCGAGACCGAGCCCCTGGTGTGGGCCGGCGGCGACCCCGACGTGCCGGTGCGGGTCCGCGGGGTGCGCGATGACGGGACCGTGGTCGTCGAGGGCGTGATCTCGCTCTGGGTGACCGAGCGGCCGCCGGTCACCGGCTGAAGATCGGGTTGGTCAGCGCCACCATCGGTGCGCCCGTCTGCGGCGTCGTCGGGTCCGCAGGCAGGGCGACGGGACGTCGTACCTCTGCACGCACGAAGCCCCCGGCCACCGTCGCGTCGACCACCAGGTGTCCGGTGCCGTCGGCGACCGCTCCGGCGATGACGCCGGTGGGCCCGATCAGCTGACCGACCGTGCCGGGTACGCCGGTCACGTCGAGCTGGCACGCGAGCTGCTCCCCGCCGACCAGGGTGACGGTGTCGCCCGACTCCCCGATGTCGGTCAGCGTGGTGGTGCCGTGCCCGGCGAAGGTGAGGTGCACGGCCGACGACTCGGCGACCCAGCAGTGCCCGCCGCGGAGCGCGTCCAGGATCGCCGCGGTCGAGAGCGCCTGCGCGCGGTAGACCGTCTGCGGCAGCCCGACGGCCTGCCCGCTGTGGTGGGAGTCGGAGTTGCCGACAGCAGGGGTGAAGCGGCCCGCGACCAGTGCGGCATGCCAGCCGTCGACCGCCCGCTGGTTGAAGAACGACCACGGCCCGTTCCACACCTCGACCGCGTCCATCTCGGCGTACGACGCGTCGAAGTCCCAGCGGGTGCCGGGCACCGGCACGAACGGGTGGGCCGCGACGGCCACCCCGCCCCGGCTGCGGGTCAGGTCGGTGAACCGCCCCAACCGGTGGTCCTGCGCGCGGTAGCGCCAGTCGACCCACGTGCCGGGCGTCGTACCGGTGGCCAGCCAGTGCCCGTTGCGGGTGGTCACCTCCTCGCCGCTGATCACCAGGAAGCCGTCGGGGACGGAGCGTCCGAAGACCCGGGTCGCGGCGTTGGTGTTGTGGTCCGAGGTGCCCATGAAGTCCAGGCCGTTGGCGCGCGCCTGGGCGACCAGCTGCGACGGCGTCCACTGCCCGTCGGAGTGGACCGAGTGCAGGTGGAGGTCGCCGCGGTACCAGCCCGGGCCCCGGCCGGCCACCGCGACCGGTGCGTGGTGGGCCGCGAAGGCCGGCTCCACAGGGTCGCCGTGCACCATCGTCACCCGGACCTTCCACGGCGTACCCGGCGCGACGATCAGGAACGGGCCGAGGATCACGTGCCAGCGGCCCGGCGTGAGCGGGCCGGCCAGGTAGCCGGGTGTCGCCCAGTGGTGGTTGACCCGGACGTGCCTCCGCGCGCCGCCGGACCAGCCACGGAAGCCGGCGGCGTCGCCCAGCCCCTTGCCGGACGGGTCGAAGAGGCCGATGTCGACGACGTCGGTGCTGTAGCCCAGGCCCGTGTCGTGCGGATGGAAGTCGTAGTGCACCCGCAGCTCGCGGACCCCCTTCGGCATCGTGAACGGCAGGTAGTGCCAGTCCGGGGTGTCGGGGCTGCGGAACCTGCCGTGGAAGTGCTTCGTGGTCGTGGTGCCGGCCGCGGCGGCCGGGAACTCCAGCAGGGCCTCACTGGTCACCAGCCCCGCCCCGAGGCCCGCGCCTCCGAGGAGGAGCGATCGCCGGTGCAGGGCTGGTCGGTCGTCGGGTGGCGTCAGGTCCTCGGTCATGGTGGCTACAGCCTGCCGTACTGTGGGCCGGTCATGAGCAGCGCGCGCACGTACGAGGTCCGCACCTACGGGTGCCAGATGAACGTCCACGACTCCGAGCGGCTCACCGGGCTGCTGGAGGAGGCGGGCTACCTGGCGGCTCCCGATGGCGAACAGGCCGATGTGGTCGTGTTCAACACCTGCGCGGTGCGGGAGAACGCCGACAACAAGCTTTACGGCAACCTCGGTCATCTGGCACCGGTGAAGGCCAGGCGGCCGGGCATGCAGATCGCGGTCGGCGGCTGCCTGGCCCAGAAGGACCGCGCCACCATCACGGCGAAGGCGCCGTGGGTCGATGTCGTCTTCGGCACCCACAACATCGGCTCCCTCCCGGCCCTGCTGGAGCGGGCGCGGGTGCAGGAGGAGGCCCAGGTCGAGATCCTCGAGTCGCTCGAGGTCTTCCCGTCGACGTTGCCGACCCGGCGCGAGTCGGCGTACGCCGCGTGGGTCAGCGTGAGCGTCGGCTGCAACAACACCTGCACGTTCTGCATCGTCCCGAGCCTGCGCGGCAGCGAGAAGGACCGCCGGCCCGGCGACATCCTCGGCGAGATCCGGGCGCTGGTGGGTGAGGGCGTCAGCGAGGTCACCCTGCTGGGGCAGAACGTCAACGCCTACGGCGTGGAGTTCGGCGACCGGAAGGCGTTCTCGAAGCTGCTACGGGCCTGTGGCGAGGTCGAGGGGCTGGAGCGGGTGCGGTTCACCTCGCCGCACCCGGCGGAGTTCCGCGACGACGTGATCGCCGCGATGGCCCAGACGCCCAACGTGATGCCGCAGCTGCACATGCCGCTGCAGAGCGGCTCGGACCAGGTGCTGCGCGCGATGCGGCGCTCCTACCGCCGGGAGAAGTACCTCGGCATCATCGACCGGGTCCGGGCCGCGATGCCCGACGCCGCGATCACCACCGACATCATCGTCGGCTTCCCCGGCGAGACCGAGGCCGACTTCGTGCAGACCCTCGAGGTCGTCCGCGAGGCACGCTTCGCCGCCGCCTTCACGTTCCAGTACTCCATCCGCCCCGGCACCCCTGCCGCGACCATGCCCGACCAGATCACGCCCGAGGTCGTCCGGGAGCGGTACGAACGTCTCGTCGAGGTGGTGGGCGACGTCGCCTGGGCCGAGAACCTCACCCAGGTCGGCCGCCGGGTCGAGCTGATGGTCGCCGAGGGCGAGGGACGCAAGGACGCCGCCACCCACCGGCTCTCCGGCAGGGCCCGCGACAACCGGCTGGTGCACTTCGCAGTCGACCCGGCCGCCACGCCCCCTCGCCCCGGCGACATGGTCGAGGTCGAGGTCACCTACGCCGCGCCGCACCACCTGGTCGCCGACGGCCCGGTGCTCGCCGTACGCCGTACCCGCTCCGGCGACGCCTGGGAGGCCCGCACCGCGGCCCCCTCGCCCACGTCGAGTGCCGTCGGCCTCGGCATGCCGACCGTCGGCGCCCCCGCCTGAGGGCGCGGTGGTCCGTTGAGATGGCGGTGACTTGCAGTCATTGGATGACCGGAGATCACCGCTGTCCTGGGCTGCAAGCTCCACAGGACTGCAGGCTGCCGCGCCAGCCGCGCTGCTGGAGCAGGAGGCCGATCCGGTCGGCGGTCTCGCAGGGACGGAGGTGCGCCTGGCCCCAGCCGAGCCGGACTGTCAACAGTCCAGTGACGGCTGCGTCCAGATCGCGGTCCAGGTCCCGATCGCGGGTCCGGGCGTTGTCGTGGAAGAGGCGGCCGTCGAGCTCGACGATCAACCCGAAGGCCTCGTAGACGACGTCGCGGAAGACCGGCCCCCGGGCCGAGGCGCGGACCTGGCGCTGTGAACGTGGGAGCCCGTGGGCACGCTCGACGAGGTTGAGGAAGTCGTGTTCGAGGAGGGAGCAGGACCCGGCCGCAACATCGCTGAGCACCGCGGTGAGCAGCGGACGTCGGGCCAGGCGTGACCGGGTGTCGAGCGCTTCGAGCAACCGATCGGCCGTCGTGTGTCGTGCCTGCACGAGGTCGGCCAGCCCGGCGACGGCCACCAGGTCATCGTGTGCTTCGGCTGCGGCGTCGAGCGCGGCGTGCTCCAGGCGGACTCGCGGCGGGTGTGTGTGGCCCAGGACCTTGGTCTGGAAGTCGGCCAGGCGGTGAGCCACGACGCCCG
>JAWWPM010000430.1:0-2556 GCA_033854915.1 Nocardioidaceae bacterium | reverse complement strand
GCCAGGCTCGCCTCGATGGTGTCCCAGTCGATGCTCGCGCGGTCGAGCCACCGGAGGTCGACGACCTCGGCGTCGACCTCGTGGCCGTCCACCGCCTGAAGGACGTAGGGCGTCATCCCGAGGTAGGTCACCACGGTCAGGTCCTGGCCCTCCCGGCGGACCGCGGCCCTGCCCACAGGCAAGCAGTAGTCCCAGTCGTCGACCGGCCCCGGACCGCTCGTGCCGTAGAGGTCCACGTGCTCGAGCACAACGACGGGATCCTCGCAGCGGAGCGCGGTGTTCATCAGTCCCACATAGTCGTACGGCGTGCTGGGCGCGACGATCCGCCAGCCGGCCGCCGTGGCGAAGACCCCAGCCGGGTCCATGGAGTGCTGGGACCCGTAGCCGGTGCCCATCGCCACCTTGCTGCGAAGCACCAGCGGCACGCCGTGCATCCCGCCGTACATGTGGCGGGCCTTGCCGATCTGGTTGAACACCTGGTCCGCGGCGACCCACAGGAAGTCGGCGTACATGAACTCTACGACCGGCACGTACCGCCCGTCGATCGCGATCCCGCCCGCGAGACCGGCGAACGCGTTCTCGGCAATGGGTGTGCCCAGGACCCGGTCGGGGTACTTCGCGGCGAGCCCCCGGGTGGCGCCATTGGTGCCGCCGTTGAGTCGGTGGACGTCCTCGCCCATCACCACGATGCGCTCGTCGGTCTCCATCCGGCGCCCCATCACTGTGGCGACAGCGTCGATGAACTTGATCTCGTCGACGGCGATCGATGACTCGTCGGTGACGACCGGGGCGTCGTCGAACTCGGTCAGATCCCCACGGATGCCCACGTCGACCCAGGCGGGATCGGGCCACTCGGGGGGCTTGATCCGGCGCTGGCCGGGCTTTCCGTCGGGATCGCTCTCAAGCAGCACCTCGCCCACCTGGTCGAGCACCGCCTTGGCCTGGGAGACTGCGCGGTCAGTCTCCTCGGGTGTCATGACGCCGAGCCGCTGGAGCTGGGCGGCCGTCTGCGCGAGGGGGTCGCGTGCTCTCCAGGCCTTCTCCTCCTCCTTGTCGCGGTAGCCGAAGGCACTCCCGGCGAACCCGCCGTTCTGGTGGAAGAAGCGGTAGGTGTCGACCTCGACGATCGTGGGGCCACCGCCGCGACGCATGTGCTCGACGGCCTCGGTCATCGCCAGGTGCACCGCGAGCGCGTCCATGCCGTCGACGCGCCACGACGCGATGTTGAAGCCCAGGCCACGGGCCGAGAGCCGGGGCTCGCCGGTTGCCTCTTCGACGTTCGTCGAGACGGCGTAGTGGTTGTTCTCGATGAAGAAGCAGACCGGCAGGTCCCAGGCCGAGGCGAGGTTCATCGACTCGAGGGTCGAGCCGATGTTGGTGGCACCGTCGCCGAAGTAGGTGACCGAGACGGCGTCCGTGCCGGCTTGGCGGTGGGACCACGCGAAACCGGCCGCCTGCGGGACGCCGCCGCCGACGATGGCGTTGGTGCCCATCGCGCCGGCCTCCTTCCACTGCAGGTGCATCGAGCCTCCCCGACCATGGCTCCAGCCGCGGTCGAGGCCGCAGATCTCGGCGAGGGTGCGCAGCAGGACCTCGCGGACGTCGTCGGACGGTGCGGCCAGCGGGTCCAGCCCCTTGGGCTCGACGTGGTGGAGCGCCTTGGCCAGAAACTGGTGGTGCCCCCGGTGCGAGCCGTTGACCGAGTCGTCACTGGTCAGGGCGAGCACCGAGCCGACGGCGCCGGCCTCCTGGCCGATGCTGGAGTGCGCCGGTCCGTGGATCAGTCCCGCCCCGGCCAGGTCGAGGACGTACTGCTCGAAGGTGCGGATCCACACCAGCTGGGCGTAGATCGTGCGTAGCAGGTCGGGGTCGGCGGCGGCCCAGTCCGTCTCGGTGGCAATCAACTCTACCCACGGCGACGCCGGCTCCAGCGCTTTGTGCTCAGGCATCCGGCACTCCTTTCGGTCTTCGAGCACGATGTCACAGGATTGGATCCAAAATCTAGACATGGGCCGCATCCAAGGAGCGAAATTCCGGCATAGTGTGGGCATTGGGATCCAAAGAGGGAGTTGCCCGATGCCGATGCCTGGACTGCGCCGCTTCGACCACGTGGGCTTCACGGTGCCCGACATCGACGAGGCGCACCGGTTCCTCGTCGAGGTGCTGGGTTGTGAGTACCTCTACACGCTCGGCCCGTTCGAACCCTCGGGCGAGTGGATGCGCACCCACCTCGGCGTGCACCCCGACGCCCGGATGCTCAACCGTTGGTTCCGCTGCGGCGACCAGGCCGTCTTCGAGGTCTTCCACTACGAGTCACCCGACCAGCGCGACGCGATCCCGCGCAACAGTGACATCGGTGGCCACCACGTCGGACTGTACGTCGACGACCTCGACGCGGCGGTGGCGTACCTCCACGAGCAGGGGCTCACCGTCCTCGGCGAGCCCACCGTCAGCAAGGGCCCGTCTGAGGGCCAGCGCTGGGTCTACTTCCTCGCGCCGTGGGGGATGCAGTTCGAGCTCGTCAGCTATCCGGGGCGCAAGGCGTTCGACCGGGCC
>JAWWPM010000429.1:0-10982 GCA_033854915.1 Nocardioidaceae bacterium | reverse complement strand
GCTCGGCTCGGGTGGCGCGGCCGCGGCGCCGTCCTCGGGGGCCTGCTGCACGGGCACCGGGTCGGGCGCGGGAGTGCGCACGGGTGCCGGCTCGACGCCCCGGACCTTGACCCGCTCGTGGCGCGTGGCGCGTCGTCGAGGGGCGGTTCGTGGCACGACAGAACAGGTTACAGAGAAGACGAAGGCTCTCCTAAAGCCTCCGGTTGGCGAGCGAGGGGTTGGTGCGGCGCGCGTCCTCGAGCACGGTGCGGTCGAGGGTGGCGCGAAGCACCTCTGCGTCCTCGCCGGCCTCGGCGAGGATGTCGCCGAGCGGGTCCACGACCATCGAGTGGCCGGTGTAGCGCGGCCCGGGCTGGCCGACGCCCACGACGTACACGGTGTTCTCGATGGCCCGCGCCCGGAGCAGCGTGGTCCAGTGCTCGACCTTGCGCGGCCCGGCGACCCACGCGGACGGCACCACCAGCGCATCGGCCCCGGCGTCCACGAGTCGACGGGCGAGCTCGGGGAAGCGCAGGTCGTAGCAGGTCATCACCCCCACCGTGAAGCCGGCGAGCGCGAACGTCACCGGCGTCAGCGCCCCGGCCGCCAGCACGTCGGACTCGCGGTAGCCGAACGAGTCGTACAGGTGGATCTTGCGGTAGTCGGCGGCGGCGGCGCCGCGCACCACCACGGTGTTGTACGGCGGGCCGTCCGCGCGCTCGAACATCCCGGCGACGACCGTCGTACGACGCTCCTCGGCCAGCCGGGCGACCTCGGTGACGAAGGATCCGTCGAGCGGCTCGGCCACCGCTTCCAGCCCGGAGCCGGCCTCACCGAAGTCGCGGGCGAACGCCTCCGGGAGCACCACCAGGTCGGCGTCGTCGGGCACCAACGCGGCGAGCCGCTCCCGGTTGGCGTCCGGGTCGAGGCTCGACGCCTCCTGGATCAGCGCGACGTGCATGCGCCCAGCCTGCCACGACGTGACGGCTGCGAGACTGCTGACATGAGCGGGGAGACGGAGGGCTGGGCGGCCGTCGTGCTCGCCGGCGGCACCGCCGCCCGCCTCGACGGCGCCGACAAGGCCGCTCTGGAGCACGGCGGCCGGTCGCTGCTCGAGCACGCGCTCGCCGCGGTCACGGGCGCCACCGAGGTCGTGGTGGTCGGCGAGCCGGTGCCCACCTCACGGCCGGTGACCTTCACCCGGGAGTCACCCGCCGGCGGAGGTCCCCTGGCCGCGCTCTGCGCCGGCGTCGACGCGCTGGCCGGGCGGCCCCGGCTGGTGGTGGTGCTGGCCGTGGACATGCCGCACGTCACCTCGCGGACCGTCGAGCGGCTGCTGGCCGCGGTCGGTGAGGCGGAGGGAGCGTGGCTGGTCGACGGCACCGGCCGGCGGCAGCTGGCCGGGGCGGTGCTGCGGGGTCGGATCCTCGGCTTCGCCGAGCCGCAGGGTCTGCCGATGCGGGCCCTGAGCGCCTCGAGGGACGCGAACGACGTCCCGGCCACCGGCGACGAGGCCTCCGACGTCGACACGTGGGCCGACGTCGCCCGCCTGCGTGGTGACACCTCGACCGGGACGCGGACAGAGGGGCTTGAAGACCCGCCCGGGTAGAGGAAGATGGGCGCGTGAACCTTCACGACTGGATCGACGAGCTGTGTGACGCCCTCGACATCGAGACCGAGGTGGACGAGGCACTCGTGCTCGACCTCGCCAAGGTGGCCGCCGACAACGTGATCCGCAAGGCAGCCCCGATCACGACGTACCTTCTCGGCTACGCCGCCGGCATCAGCGGCGCCGACGTCGAGGAGACCGAGCGTCTGGCCGGCAAGGCCCAGGCCCTGGCCGAGAACTGGGACCACCCGTCCGGCACCCCCGACCCCGTGGACGTCGACGACGACGTGCCCGACGACAGCACGGTGGACCACACCGGCGACGCGTTCGAATGACGGCCGGACTGGTCTGCGAGTGAAGGCCGCGATCGCACGCGAGCCCGGTGCCCCCGAGGTCCTCGAGTACGTCGAGGTGCCCGACGCCGTCGCCGGTCCCGGCGAGGTCCTGGTCGAGGTCGCGGCCACGGCAGTCAACCGCGCCGACCTGCTCCAGCGGCAGGGTCACTACCCACCGCCGCCGGGGGCGTCGGAGATCATCGGCCTCGAGTGCAGCGGCACGGTCGCGGCGCTCGGCGACGGTGTCACCGGCTTCACCGTGGGTGACGAGGTCTGCGCCCTGCTGTCGGGCGGGGGCTACGCGACGCTGGTCGCGGTGCCGGCCGGCCAGGTCATGCCGCTGCCCGAGGGCGTCGACCTCGCGACGGCGGCGGCGCTGCCGGAGGTGGCCGCCACGGTGTGGTCCAACCTGATGATGGTCGCCGGGCTGCAGGCCGGCGACAACCTGCTGGTGCACGGCGGCGCGGGCGGGATCGGGACGTTCGCGATCCAGCTCGGTCACGGCCTCGGTGCGCGGGTGCTGACCACCGGCGGCACGCCGGAGAAGCTCGCCTTCTGCGCCTCGCTGGGTGCCGACGTGACCATCGACTACCACGAGCAGGACTTCGTCGAGGCGGTCCGCGAGTCCACCGACGGGCACGGAGCCGATGTCGTGCTCGACAACATGGGGGCGTCGTACCTCGCTCGCAACGTCGACGTGCTCGCCGACGGCGGCCGGCTGGTGGTGATCGGCATGCAGGGCGGCCGCAAGGCGGAGCTCGACCTCAGCGCGCTGATGCGCAAGCGGGGTGCGGTGATCTCCACCGCGCTGCGGGGCCGTCCGGTGGCCGAGAAGGCGACGATCTGCGCGGCGGTCGTCGAGCACGTGTGGCCACTGGTGTCCGACGGCACGATCCGCCCGATCGTCGAGCGGACGGTCCCGTTGGCCGAGGCCGCGACGGCCCACGCGCTCATGGAGAGCGGCAGCCACACCGGCAAGATCGTCCTGGTGACCGGCGCCGAGGGCTGACCGGTGACCCGTTTGTAGGGTGGAGGCATGAGCGAGTCGGATTCGGGTGAGCAGCAGGTCATCGTCGTCGGCCCGGACGGCCAGCCCGTCGCCGTACCGGCGACCGCCGTGGCGCACGCCACGCAGGATGACGACGGCGGAGACGCCGAGCGCGACCTGCGTGAGCTGACCGACCTGGTCGAGCAGCCGGCGAAGGTGATGCGGATCGGCAGCATGATCCGGCAGCTCCTCGAGGAGGTGAAGTCGGCTCCCCTCGACGACGCCAGCCGCAACCGGCTCAAGGAGATCCACGCCTCGTCGATCAAGGAGCTCGAGAGCGGCCTGGCCCCCGAGCTGGTCGAGGAGCTCGAGCGGCTCTCGCTGCCCTTCACCGAGGACTCGACGCCGTCCGACGCCGAGCTGCGGATCGCCCAGGCCCAGCTCGTCGGCTGGCTCGAGGGGCTCTTCCACGGCATCCAGACCGCGATCTACGCCCAGCAGGTCTCGGCGCGGGCTCAGTTCGAGCAGATGCGCCGGGCCCTCCCGGGCGGATCCACCCAGCCGGGCCAGCGTCCGGGCATGCCGGGTCAGCAGGATCCGGCGCAGAACCCCGACGGCTCCGGCCCCGGGATGTACCTCTAGGTCAGACAGCGCGGGCGGCGGTGAGACTGGACCGAGACCGGCCACGGAGACCGGGCCTCACTCACCGCAGACGGCGGCACGTGACCGGTGGGGCCGTTGCTAGGTCGTACGCCGGCCGAGCCGGCCGACGACGAGCAGGCCGAGCAGGCTCACGATCACCAGGGCCGCACCGGGGGCCAGCAGCTTGGACATGCGCGGCGGGTTCGCGTCGGCGACGCGGGTGAACTGGGCGGTGGCCGGAGGCTTGACCTCGGGCTGCTTGCCGTCGCCGAGCTGGTTGACGACCTGACGGGTCAGGTGACGCCCGGCCTTCGCGGTCGCGGTCGTCGCCATCAGCCGCGCGCCCTTCTCGGAGGCGAAGAAGATGTAGCGCTCACCCTTGGCCAGGGTGGGCAGGACGCAGGCCCGTGGCCCCGTGCCCGTGACCCGCGCGGTCACCACGACCTTGTCGGTGACGAGTGAGCCCTTGTAGACGCGGTCGACACCCACCCGGTAGTCGCGGGTGCGGTGGGCGCCGCTGCCGTGGACGCTGCGCACCCTGGTCACGACCCCGCGGAAGACGGCGTCGGCGGCCTTGATGTCCTGCTTGACGGTGGTGGGTCGACACGCGGGCGGGGCGGCCGCAGACGCCGCTCCCCCACCCACCCCGAGCACGACGACGCCGGCCACCAAGCCGGTCAGCAGGCCGGCCAGCCATCCAGTCGGGGCGTGTCGGAAGCGGCGGGTCACGGGGTCCATTCGATCACAGACCGAAAATCCGGCCGAGCACCACCGCAACGCCGTCGCCGTGGTTGGCCGGCGCGAGGTCGGTCGCGGCCGCGATCACGTCGGGGTGTGCGTTCGCCATGGCGTACGACGTGCCGGCCCAGTGCAGCATCGGCAGGTCGTTCGGCATGTCCCCGAAGGCCACCACCTCCCCGGGCTCGATCGCGAGCCGGCGGCACAGCGCGGCGAGCGCCCCACCCTTGGTCACCCCCGTCGCACTGATCTCCATGAGATGGTCGACGGTCCAGGTCGGGGTTGCCTGGTCCCCGACCGCGTCGACCACCCGCGCCCGGAAGTCGGCCGGGTCGAGGGTGAGGTGCTGCGCGAGCACCTTGACCGCCGGCTCGTCCCAGAGCGCGGCGAGCCCGCCGACCCGGACGTCGGGGGGCGACGGGTGCATCTCGACGTACTCCGGCTCGTGGCGGAACCCGCCCAGGCACTCCAGCGCGAACGCCGTGCCGGGTGCCGCGGCCCGGATGGCCTCGACGAACGCGAGGCCCTCGGCGGCGGCGATGCCGTGCACCTCGAGCGGCTCGCGCAGGTCGATGTCGTAGGTGATCGCGCCGTTGGACACGATCCCGATCCCGCGACCGCCGCCCACCTGCGTCCACAGGTCGTCCATCCAGCGCAGGGGACGCGCGGTGACGATCACGACCCGGACGCCGAGCTCCTGCACCCGGCGCAGGACGTCGCCGGTCCGGGCGGTGAGCCCGCCGTCGTCGTCGAGGAGGGTGCCGTCGAGGTCGGTGGCGACCAGCCTTGGCAGGCTCACGCCGGCGGCCACCAGCGATCGAGCTCGGTGGCCACGCCCTCGTCGTGGACGGTGTCGGTGACGTCGTCGGCCGCCTCCTGCACGAGCTCGATGGCCTGCCCCATGGCGACGCCCCGGCCGGCCCAGCGCAGCATCTCGATGTCGTTGCGGCCGTCACCGAGCGCGAGCACGTCGGCGGCGTCCACGCCCAGCTCGTCGGCCACCCGGGCCAGCCCGAACGCCTTGCTGACCCCGACCGGGGCCAGGTCGAGCCAGGCGGTCCAGCCGACGACGTAGTCGGTGCCGTGCAGGCCGAGCTTCTCGGCCAGCACCACGAAGTCGTCGGCCGTGGCGTCGGGATCGCGGATGATCACCCGGCTGACCGGCCCCGAGACGATGTCGTCGATCTCGGCCAGGGTCATCTCACCGCTCAGCTCCCCCTCGGGGAACGGCCGGTTCACCCGGTAGCCAACACCCCGCTCCTCCACCGCGACCAGCGCGGTCGGGTGGTACTCCAGGACCGCGGCCACCGCCGGCGCCGCGTCGAAGGTCTCCTCGTGGACCAACTCGAACGGCGGGTAGCGGAACACCACCGCACCGTTGCTGGCCACGATCCACAGCGGCTCGGTGTCCTCGGTGTGCAGGTCGAGCAGGTCGGCGATGCGGGTCATGCCGTGCGGCGACCGGCCGCTGGCCAGCACCACGTGGGCGCCCGCGTCGAGGGCCCGGTGCACCGCGTCGTAGACCGGCGGGCTGATCTGCTCGTACGTCGTACCGGCGCCCTCGACCCACTTGAGCAGGGTGCCGTCGATGTCGAGCGCGACGAGACGCGGACGCCAGTCGCTCACCGGCGCGTCACGCGGTGACCGGCTTCAGCACCTCGAGGCCACCGAGGTAGGGCCGCAGCGCCTCGGGCACGCGCACCGAGCCGTCCTCCTGCTGGTGGGTCTCGAGCAGGGCGATGATCGGCCGGTTGGTCGAGCACAGGGTCCCGTTGAGGGTCGCGACCGACGCGATGTCGCCGTTCTCGTCGCGACGGCGGGTGTCGAGCCGACGGGTCTGGAAGTCGGTGCAGTTGGACGCCGAGGTGAGCTCGCGGTAGCGGCCCTGGGAGGCGATCCAGGCCTCGCAGTCGAACTTCCGCTGGGCTGACAGCCCGAGGTCGCCGGCGGCGACGTCGATCACTCGGTAGCAGAGCTCGAGCTTGTCGAGGAACTCCTTCTCCCAGGCCAGCAGTCGCAGGTGCTCGGCGTAGGACTCCTCGACGGTCGTGTAGACGAACATCTCGACCTTGTCGAACCAGTGCACGCGGAAGATGCCGCGGGTGTCCTTGCCGTGTGAGCCGGCCTCCTTGCGGAAGCAGGGGCTGAAGGCGGCGTAGCGCAGCGGCAGCGAGCGGCCGTCGAGGATCTCGTCGGAGTGGTACGCCGCGAGCGGCACCTCGGAGGTGCCGACCAGGTAGAGGTCCTGGCCCTCGATCCGGTAGACGTCGTCGGCCGCCTGGCCGAGGAAGCCGGTGCCTTCCATCGCGCGGGGCTTGACCAGCGACGGGACCACCATCTGGGTGAAGCCCGTGTTGCGGGCCTGGTCCATCGCCATGTTGATCAGCGCGAACTCGAGCTGCGCGCCGACGCCGGTCAGGAAGTAGAACCGCGAGCCCGACACCTTCGCGCCACGCTCCAGGTCGATCGCGCCGAGCATCCGGCCGAGCTCCACGTGGTCGCGCGGCTCGAAGTCGAAGACCGGCGGCGTGCCGACGGTCTCCAGCACGACGTAGTCGTCCTCGCCACCGGCGGGCGACTCGTCGGAGGCCAGGTTGGGGATCTCCATCAGCGCCGCGCGCCAGGTCTCGTCGGCCTCGGTCTGCGCGGCCTCGGCGGCCTTGACCTCGGCGGCGAGGTCCTTGGTACGGGCAAGGAGGGCGGCCTTCTCGTCGCCCTGCGCCTGGGGGATCTGCTTGCCCAGCTGCTTCTGCTCGGCCCGCCTGGTCTCGAAGAGGGAGATCGCGTCGCGCCTGGCGGTGTCGGCGGCCAGCGCCCGGTCGACGACCTCGTCGGAGAGACCGCGCTTGGCCTGGCCGGCGCGGACCCGGTCGGGGTCGTCGCGCAGCACCTTGGGGTCGATCATCGCTTGGCTCCGGCGTGTGCGGTCATGTGGCAAGGCTATCCGCGTCACGTGACCGCCAGCACGCCAGTTCCACCAGGCCCCGACGGGGTGGGGTGGAGGTGCGGTGGGGCCCGGCATACTGGCGCCCGTGCTCGACCGCCCGCGCTCCGTCACCCTGGCCTGGGCAGGGGTGTGCGCCGCGGCGTTCGCGCTGGTGGCGTTCCTCGTGCACCTGTCCCGCGCGCCGCTGAACGGCCTGGACGACCTGGGCCGCACCGGCGAGCAGTGGGCGTCGAAGTCCCCCGGGCTCGTCAACGTGCTGGATGCGATCGAGTTCGCCTTCGCGACCGCCGGGATGGCGGTCTGGACGACGCTGATCGCCCTGCCCCTGCTGGTGCGCAAGCACCGTCGAGCGGCGATCTTCACCATCGCCGTGATCGTGATCACCTCCTTGGCGACCACCGGGGTCAAGCTGCTCTACGGCCGGTCCCGCCCGACCTGGCAGCAGCCGGTGCACCTGCTGGTGTCGAAGTCCTTCCCGTCCGGGCACGCCTCCAGCTCGGCAGCCCTCGCCGGCGTGCTGATCGTGCTGGCCTGGATGCTGATCCGGCGGGCCGCCTTGCGCCGGGCCGTGTACGCCGGCGCCGTGCTGCTCGCCGTCGTGGTGGGCCTGGACCGGGTGCTGCTCGGCCGCCACTTCCCCACCGACGTGATCGGCGGCTGGCTGCTCGGCGCCTTCGTCGTCCTGGTCGGGCTCACCCTCTACAGCCCGATCCCCCACAGCCATGCGGAGTCGGCCGAGCCGCTGGCCGAGGCGATCCCGTCCCAGCGCTCGCTGGCGGTGATAGTCAACCCGGCCAAGGTCGAGGACGTCGGGCAGTTCCGCGCCATCGCGACCGCGATGGCCGAGGAGGCCGGCTGGTCTCCGCCCGCCTGGCACTACACGACCATCGAGGACCCGGGCACCGGCATGGCCGAGGCGGCCTCGATCGCCGGCGCCGACCTCGTGCTGGTGTGCGGCGGTGACGGCACCGTGCGTGAGGTGTGCGCCGAGCTGGCCGGCACCGGCATCCCGGTCGGGATCATCCCCGCCGGCACCGGCAACCTGCTGGCCCGCAACCTCGACATCCCGCTCTACCTGCGGGCCGCCATCGACGTCGCGCTGACCGGGCAGGACCGCGCCATCGACCTGGTCGAGGTCTCCGGCGACGACATGGAGGACACCCACTTCCTGGTGATGGCGGGCATGGGCCTCGATGCCGCAATGATCGAGGGCGTCAACGAGCAGATCAAGGCGAAGGTCGGTTGGTTCGCCTATGTGCTCTCCGGGCTCAAGGCACTGATGTCCCCCGTGGTGAGGTTGGAGATCTCC
This sequence comes from Nocardioidaceae bacterium, assembly GCA_033854915.1. GTDB lineage: Bacteria > Actinomycetota > Actinomycetes > Propionibacteriales > Nocardioidaceae > Nocardioides. The sequence goes on along the minus strand of JAWWPM010000429.1, from coordinate 2,435 downwards.
GTCGACGATGCGGAGTTCACCTCGCACCGGGCGCGCACCGTGGTGGTCGGCAACGTCGGCTATCTCCAGGCCGGCATGCCGCTGCTACCCGACGCCGCCATCGACGACGGCCTGCTCGACGTCGTGCTCCTGCACCCGAAGCGCCTGATGTCCTGGCTGCCCCTGGCCTTCCGGGTGCTGGCCAAGCTCCCGCACACGGACGACACCATCGCCCGGATGCGAGGTCGCACCGTGGTCGTCCGGGCCGCCACCGACACCCCCCGCCAGCTCGACGGCGACCCGCTGGGCGCCGGCCGGGAGCTGCGGATGACCTGCCTGCACGGCCGGGTGCTGGTCCGCGTCCCCCGCTAGTCCCGCCTCCGGCGTCGTCCGTATCGATCGGCACCTCCGTACGGCGTGTCCGGGTGCCAATGGATGGACTATGCGGCTCGGGTCGGGCAGGTGTCCAAGGTCCGCCCGGTCGCGTCGAGGCACACGATGCCGAGGTGCCTGGCCTCGAGCACCGGAGCCGTCGACGCGGTGGCGCCGGCCGGCGTCCACGCATAGAGGCGGAAGCGGCCGGGTCGCGGGGTGCCGATCCGGGTGTAGAGGCGGCCGTCGGCCGACATCCACGAGAGGTACGTCGTGCTGCCGTCCCGGGTGAAGCCACCACCGAGCGCCACCGGGCCGCGGGTCCGGAGCTGCTGGGGATGCCCGTCCCAGCGGACGTAGACCCGCCAGGTGTCGGAGTCGCCGCCCTCCTGGCTGAGCAGCACTCCGTCGGTCACGTCGCCGACCCGGACCGTCCGGTGGAACATCCTCGGCGCCCAGCCCGCGGGCACGGCCACCTTCTGGGTCGTCCCGTGCCCGGTGACCACCAGGTCGTCGTGCACCGACTCCACCGGGCCCGGCGGCGTGCCCGGGTGCAGCGTCCAGGTGTAGCCGTCGTCGGTGGTGACCCCTGCCCGAGCCGCCGCGCGCCTCCCGCCGCCGGGATGCAGGGCACCCTCCGGAATCAGGGGCGCAGACGCTGACGCCGTGGGCGAGGCCGCCGGCGCTCCGCGGTCGTCATCCCCTCGCGCCAGCGCGTACGGGGCCGCAACGGCAACCAGCGCGACGACGCAGGCAGCCAGGCCGGCAGTGGTGTAGGTCTGTGTGGTGGCCATCGCGGCCCTCCCGTTCCCCGTGGTCTCTCACAGGTGAGACGCGGAGCAGCGGGCGAAGTTGCCGTCAGGCGGAACGCGCGTGCGCGATCGCCTCTTCCTCCTCGGGCGAGAGCTGCTGCTGGCTGCTCCAGGCCGCGACGTTCTTGGCGTAGGTGCGGGCGTCCGAGCGCCCGTGGATCGAGGTCAGCACGACGCCGTTGCCCGCGTCGTCGAGCAGGGCCAGCGACCACGACAGGTGCCCGCCCATGTCGCCGAACGCGTCGTAGCGCACCACCGCGAGGTGGCGCAGCGCGTCGCCGGCCTCGGCCCGGAGGGCGGCGACCTCCTGGCGCAGGCCCTGGACGTCCTCGGGCAGCGCCTCTCCCCCCGGCGTACGGCGTGGCCTGGCCTGACGCCGTAGCGCCACGACGGCCAGCGCCGCCGCACCGACGGCAACCACGAGCGCCACCACATCGAGGACCCACACGCTGAGCGAGCCTAATCGCGCGAGGCGACGCCGTGGAACACTGACGCGCGTGAGTACGACGTGGGTTGCGGGCGGTCCGCGCAGGATCGCCTACCAGGGCGAGCCCGGCTCCAACTCGCACCTCGCGTGCACGGAGTGCCACCCCGAGGCCGAGCCGGTCGCCTGCGCGAGCTTCGAGGACGTCTTCGCGGCCGTGGAGAGCGGCGACGCCGACCTGGCGATGATCCCGATCGACAACTCCCTGGCCGGGCGGGTCGCCGACATCCACCATTTCCTGCCGACCTCGCCGCTGCACATCGTGGGCGAGCACTTCCTGCGGATCCGCTTCGCGCTGCTCGGCGTGCCCGGCGCGACGCTCAATGACATCAAGACCGTGCACAGCCACGTGCACGCCCTGGGCCAGTGCCGGCGGGTGATCCGCGAGCACGGCTTCGTGCCGGTGATCTCCGGCGACACCGCCGGGGCCGCGCGCGAGGTGAAGGAGGCCGGCGACAAGACCCAGGCCGCGATCTCGCCGCCGCTGGCCGCCGGGATCTACGGGCTCGACGTGCTGCTCGACGACGTGGAGGACGAGGACCACAACACCACCCGCTTCGTGGTGCTCTCTCGCGACTTCGTGCGGGCGCCCGCCGGCAACGGGCCGGTGGTGACCAGCTTCGTGTTCAACGTGCGCAACCTGCCGGCCGCGCTCTACAAGGCGCTCGGCGGCTTCGCAACCAACGGCGTGAACATGACCAAGCTGGAGAGCTACATGGTGGGCGGGGAGTTCACGGCCACGCAGTTCCTCGCCGAGGTCGACGGACACCCCGACGACGTCGAGGTCG
>JAWWPM010000428.1:0-3216 GCA_033854915.1 Nocardioidaceae bacterium | reverse complement strand
TGCGCCAGATCGGGCAGAACATCGAGATGCCGCAGTGGACCCAGGGCTACTACGACGCCCGCGAGACCGCGCTGTCGCGGATGCAGGCCGAGGCCGAGCGGGTCCAGGCCACCGGCGTGACCGGGGTCGACTGGCAGGCGAGCGAGTGGATGTGGGGCACCCACACGCTGGAGTTCTTCACCTCCGGGACGGCGGTCCGCAAGGTCGGCGAGGCCAGCGGCTTCGACCCGGGCTTCGTGCTGCCGCTGCGATGACCCAGCCATGACAGCGGCGCTCCCGGAGGGTTACGTCGACCCCACGGACCCGGTGGCGGTGGGCGACGTGCTCGACGCGGCCGTGCAGACGGCCGGCCTCGACGCGGTCACCGACCTGCTCGCCCGGCTGCCCGGCACCCGCACCACGCCCGCCGTGGCCAGGGGCTTCCTGCGGCCGGCCGTTCCCGGCGCCGTCTGGCTCGGGCCGGAGAGCTGCTGGTCGTGCACCAACCCACCGACCCTGCTCCACGTGGTCGGGGGGGTCGTCCTGCAGCGCACCGAGGTGCACCCCGGCGAGGTGGCCGGTGCCCTCAGCCGCGTGGTCGCCGACCTCGTGCGTCGTACCGGCGGGGTCGCCGACGCGTCCGCGGTCCTGACCGCGGCTCGCGACGTCGCCGCGGGTGCCTGAGCGCACGCTCCTCGTCCCATATTCTGGACTGTCGTCTCGCTCCTCGGGATTTCAGGTTGTGAAACGGGTGTCCGCACCCTGAGACTGGACCCATGATCAGCGCAGCGACCGGTACGCACCTCGTGGTACGACGCCACGTGGACCTCGGCCGTACCCGCAGCATGATCTGTTGGCCTCGCTGAACCGCCGCCCCTGATCTCGCGCCCTTCGATGTGCGCGGCACCCAGCCAAGGACCGACCTCCATGCCAGATCTCCGCTTCTCCGCCCGTCCGGCCCGCCGGACCGAGATCCCCCGCCCCAAGCGCGGCGAGGGTCAGTGGGCGCTCGGCTACACCGAGCCGTTGAACAAGAACGAGCAGTCCAAGAAGGACGACGACGCGCTCAACGTCCGCGACCGGATCCTGCACATCTACTCCCGGCGCGGGTTCGCCTCGATCGACCCCGCCGACCTGCGCGGCCGCTTCCGCTGGATGGGGCTCTACACCCAGCGGGCACCCGGCTTCGACGGCGGCAAGACCGCGATGCTCGAGGAGGAGGAGCTCGACGACGAGTTCTTCATGATGCGGGTCCGCTCGGACGGCGCGCTCCTCGGCCACGAGACGGTGCGGGCGCTGGGCACCATCGGGGTCGACTTCGCCCGTGACACCGCCGACGTCACCGACCGGGAGAACATCCAGTACCACTGGATCCGGATCGAGGACGTGCCCGAGATCTGGCAGCGCCTGGAGGACGCCGGGCTGTCGACCCTGGAGGCGTGCGGCGACTCACCGCGGCCGTTCCTGGGCTCCCCGGTCGCGGGCATCTCCGCCGACGAGATCATCGACGGCACCAGCGCCCTGGAGGAGATCTCGCGCCGCTACCTCGGCAACCCCGACTTCTCCAACCTGCCCCGGAAGTTCAAGACCGCGCTGACCGGGCACCCCGGCCACGACGTGTGCCCCGAGACCAACGACGTCTCGTTCGTGGGCACCGTGCACCCCGAGCTCGGCCCCGGCTTCGACCTCTGGGTCGGCGGCGGCCTGTCCACCAACCCGATGCTGGCGCAGAAGGTCGGGGTCTGGATCCCGGTCGACGAGGTCGCCGACGTCTGGGAGGGCGTGATCTCGATCTTCCGTGACTACGGCTACCGGCGGCTGCGCTCGCGGGCCCGGCTGAAGTTCCTGGTCGCCGACTGGGGCGTGGAGAAGTTCCGCGAGGTGCTCGAGAACGAGTACCTCCAGCGCCCCCTCGTCTCCTGCGACTCCCCCGGCTCGCCGGTCGGGCACCGCGACCACATCGGCGTGCACCCGCAGCAGGACGGCCGGCGCTACGTCGGCATCGCGCCCACGGTGGGCCGGGTCTCGGGCACCATGCTGGTCCGGTTGGCCGACCTGATGGAGCGGTACGCCGTCGACGGCGCGCGCCTCACGCCGTACCAGAAGATCGTGCTGGTCGGGGTCGCCCCCGACGCCGTCGAGGACCTCGTGGCCGAGCTCGACGAGATCGGCCTGTCAGCGCGCCCGTCCAACTGGCGCCGCAACACCATGGCGTGCACCGGCATCGAGTTCTGCAAGCTGGCGATCGTCGACACCAAGAACCGCGCCCGCGACCTGGTCGCCGAGCTCGAGCGGCGCTTCCCCGACCTCGACGTGCCGATCACGGTCAACGTGAACGGCTGCCCCAACGCCTGCGCACGCACCCAGGTCGCCGACATCGGACTCAAGGGCCAGCGGGTGATGGACGGCGACCGGCAGGTGGAGGGCTTCCAGGTGCACCTGGGCGGCGCCACCGGCCTCGAGGCGAACTTCGGCCGCAAGCTGCGCGCGCACAAGGTCACCAGTGCGGGCCTCGACGACTACATCACCGCCGTGGTCGGCAGCTTCCTGGCCGAGCGTGCGGACGACGAGACCTTCGCCTCGTGGGTGGCGCGTGCCGACGAGGCCCTGCTGCGCGGCGACAAGAGCCTGGCGGCGACACGATGAGCGAGCGTGCTGTGCCCTTCCACTGCCCCTACTGCGGTGACGAAGACCTCCGACCCCACGAGGAGGGCCACGGGACCTGGGAGTGCCGGGCCTGCCTGCGTGCGTTCTCGCTGAAGATGCTCGGGCTGATCCGGCCGACCGGTGGTCTGCGATGACGTCCCTGCCCACCACGCGGGCCCGCAACTTCCGGGGCACCCACACCGACGGCCGCAGCCCCGAGGAGCTGCGCGAGCTGGTCTCGCACGTGGGGGCCGAGCTGGAGCTGGCCCCGGCGGAGAGCATCGTCGAGTGGGCCGTGGCCACTTTCGGCGAGCGGTTCGCCATCACCTCCTCGATGGGCGACGCCGTGCTCGCGCACGTCGCCTCGCGGGTCGCGCCCGGCATCGACGTGGTCTTCCTCGACACCGGCTACCACTTCGCCGAGACGGTCGGCACCGCCGACGCCGTCGGCGCCACGATGCCGGTCAACCTGATCCCGATCACGCCCGTCCAGACCGTCGCCGAGCAGGACGCGGAGTACGGCGCCGAGCTGTTCAAGCGCGACCCCGACCTGTGCTGCGCGCTGCGCAAGGTCCAGCCGCTCGCCAAGGC
>JAWWPM010000427.1:0-5219 GCA_033854915.1 Nocardioidaceae bacterium | reverse complement strand
CCACGCCAGCCCGGGCAGTCCCAGCCAGCGCTCGACGTAGGCCGAGGCGACCTCGGGGAGCGGTTCGGTCGGCACCCAGGACACCGTGGCGAAGGACGACCAGTGGTGCGGGGCCGACAGCGAGTGCGCGGCGATCAGGTCGTTGCCCAGACGCAGGTGCCACCAGTCGTCCGGGTCCGAGATCGGGCGGGCCGCCCGGGCGCTGACCCACGCCAACAGGCCGCAGACCATGGCCAGCGGCAGCCAACGCACCAGACGATCAGCCATACCGGGGATCGTCGCAGCAATGCGCCGGTCCGGTGGGCAGATCGAGTGGCGAGCCTCGCCCGCTCAGTGACGGGTGAGGTCGGCCGCGCCGATGAGTCCGGCCCGGTTGCCCAGCATCGCCTTGCGGATCTCGAGCATCGGACGGTGACCGCGACCGGTGAGCTGGGCCGCGAAGGAGCTCCGGACCGGATCGAGCAACAGCTCGTCGGCGGCGCTGACGCCGCCACCGATCACGACCACCGCGGGGTCCAGGACGGCCGTCAACGAGGCGATCCCCTCACCGAGCCAGCGCCCGAGCTCGGCGAGGTGCTCGAGCGCGAAGGTGTCACCGTCACGCGCCGCGTCGGTGATCAGCGGCCCGGTGATCCCGGCGGGGTCTCCCCCGGCCCGCTCGATCAGGTCGGCGGCCAGCAGCGAGCCGGCGACTGCCGCGGCACGCGCCTCGCGCACGAGCGCCGTACCGCTGGCATACATCTCGAAGCAGCCGCGGTTGCCGCACCCGCACCGGATGCCGTCGGGTACGACGCGCATGTGGCCGATCTCGGCGGCCACCCCGAACGCGCCGCGGAAGAGCGAGCCGTCGAGGACGACCCCGCCCCCCACACCGGTGCCCACGGTGACCAGGAGCAGGTCGTCGACGTCGTGTCCGGCGCCGAACTGGAACTCGCCCCACGCAGCGGCGTTCGCGTCGTTCTCGACGACCACCGGCAGGTCGAGCTGCCGCTCGAGGTCGGCCTTGAGGTCGAGGTCGCGCCAGGCCAGGTTGGGCGCGAAGAGCACCACCGAGCGGGTCCGGTCGATGTAGCCGGCAGCGCCCACCCCCACGGCCGCGATGTCGTGTCGCGTCCGGAGCTCGGTGACCAGCTTCTCGATGGCCTCCTCGATGGCATGCACGTCGGTGGCCGGCGACTCGACGCGCAGCTCCTCGAGGATCTTCCCGGCGTCGTCGACCACACCGCCGGCGATCTTGGTGCCGCCCACGTCGATCCCACAGGCCAACGTCATCGGTCGTCCTCCGGCCAGTCGTCCACCCCGTCGTCGTCGAGGTCGATCCGCTCGACGCGGCCGTCACGCGACGGCGGGTGCGTGGCCATCATCCCGGACACCGCGAGCATCAGCGACGAGGCGGCCCCGGCCAGGTGAGCGCGCACCTCGGGGCTGGTCTGGCGGATCGCGGTGACCGTGCGGCAGACCGGGCACCACGCGCACGCGGGCCCGCCGGTCGCCAGGTGCTCGTGCAGGTCGTCGCCGAGGGTGTCGGTCAGCCGGTCGCTCAGGGTCGAGAAGCCGTCGCCGTGCTCGCGGGCCCAGCCGGCGAACGCGCCGAACAGCTTCGCGGCCTCCTCGGCGACGCTGCCCACCTGCTCGTGGGGTTCGCCCTGAGGTCGGGCGTGAGATTGGCCGGGCCCCTCGGTCTGGCTCACGCTTCCTCCTGGGCTGATCGCTCGGCGGCGAACCTCACCTGGAGCTCGCCGTCCTCCACCCGGGCGCCGGCGACGCGCTGTCGGGCGAGCCCCGCGGGCAGGGTCAGGAGACGACGATACGACGCCACGGTCACCACCAGATCGTCGCCGTCCCTCGCGAGGTCGACGTCGCCGCGCGCCACGAACGGCAGCCGCAGGTGAAGCACCGCGCCCCCCGTGGTCCGGGTGATCCGCAGGGGCTCCCGCGCAGGGGGTACGGCGAGCGGGTCGCTCTCGCCGTACACGTGCGCCGCGAGCTCTCCGAGGGCCTCGAGCCCGACCGGCTCGGACGGCTGATACTCCGCCCGCCACACGCGTAGCCCCGCGAAGGAGTCCTCGACCTCGGTGAGCACCTCGGCCTGCGCCGCGACCCACTGGGCGCGCCAGGGATCGGCGTCGCCGACCGGGAAGACCCGGTTGGCCACCACGCCGTCCACGCGGTAGCCGAAGAGCGACAGCGTCGTGTAGCTGCGCCGCGCCTCGGCCAGCACCACCTGCTCGGGGGTCAGGACCAGCCGCACGCTCGCCTCCGGTCCGGTGAGGAGCGCACGCACCTCGTCGAGCTCGGTATGCAGCCGTTCGACGGCGCCGAACACGTTATCGTCAGGCATCGGCACCCCGGCCGCCCTCGACAGCACCGGCCGCAGGGCCCGCACGACCCTGCGCTCGACGGGGAAGACCCGGGTCATGTACCAGCCGAGCGCCTCCGGCAGAGCCAGCAGCCGCAACGTCTCCGCGGTCGGCGCGCAGTCGACGACCACGAGGTCCCACTCGTCGCAGAGCGCATGCACCCGGAGCTCCAGCAGCGCCAGCACCTCCTCGGCCCCGGGGACCACGGTCAGCTCCTCGGCCGCCACCGGATCGACCCCCGCGACCTCGAGCACGCTGAGGAGATAGCCCTGGATCTCCGCCCACGACTGCTCGAAGCGGAGCTGGGCATCCACCTGCTGCACGAACAGCAAGGGCGCCACCTGCACCGGCTCGGCACCCACGGCGACGCCGAACGCGTCGGCGAGCGAGTGGGCGGCGTCCGTGGACAGCACGAGCGTTCGCTGCCCGGAGCGGGCCGCGAGGGTCGCTGTGGCCGCCGCGACCGTCGACTTGCCGACACCGCCCTTGCCGGTGAACAGGAGGATCCGCACGAGCTGGTCCCGGTCGGCCTCAGCCGAGGGACTCGACGCGCTTCTTCAGGCCCTTCAGCGCGGCGTCGATGAGGATCTTCTCGCCCTTGCGCTTGAGCATGCCGATCAGCGGGATCGCGACGTCGAGGGCGAGGCGGTAGGTCACGTCGGTGGTGCCGTCACCACGGTCGGTGAGGACGTAGGCCCCGTCGAGCGCGCGCAGCATCTTGCCCTGGTCGAGCACCCAGGTGACCTGCTCGTCGCCGCTCCACACGTAGGCGAGGGTGTACTCGTCCTTGATCGGCGACACGTCGAGCTTGAAGAACACCTTCTCGGCTCGGCCGTCGGGGAGCTCCGAGACGACCTCGGCCGTCTTCACTCCCGTGGCCCAGTGGGGGTAGGAGTCGAAGTCGGCGATCACATCCATGACCTCGCTGGGCGAGGCCTCGATGATGATCGAGGAGGTGGTCTGTTCGGCCATCGTGGCCCCTTCGGTTTCGGACGTGTCTCAGGGCGGACCGGGTCGCCGTCCCGAGCCCGGCGAGCCTATCGGATCGGCCCGCGACCGCCCGGCGGTAACCTCCCCCCGAGAACGATGTCCGACACCCGTGGAGGAGGCACCGTGCGCGAGTACTCCTCGCCACTGAACGTCGAGATCGCCACGACGGGCAACCTCACCGACGACCCGGTCGTCAACGCCGCGGACGCGCCCGACGCCGTGGCCTTCTCCCGTCGGCGGGGTGATCAGTGGGAGGACGTCACCGCCGCGGCGTTCGTCGACGAGGTCCGCGCCGTCGCCAAGGGCCTGGTCGCGGCCGGCATCGAGACCGGAGACCGGGTCGCCCTGATCTCGAAGACGCGCTACGAGTGGACCCTCTTCGACTACGCGATCTGGTTCGCCGGTGCGGTCACGGTGCCGGTGTACGAGACGTCGTCGGCCGACCAGATCGAGTGGATCCTGGGCGACTCGGGGGCCCGCGCCGTGATCGCGGAGGGGCACGCCCACACCGCCCGGATCGCGGAGCGCCGGTCCGGCCTGACCGAGCTCAACCACGTGTGGTCGGTGGAGGACAACGCGGTCGGTGTGCTGGTCCGGCTGGGTGAGGACATCTCCGACGACCTGCTCGAGCGCCGTCGTACCACCGCGACCCCGCTCGACCTCGCCACCGTCATCTACACCTCGGGCACCACCGGACGCCCCAAGGGCTGCGTCCTGACCCACGGCAACTTCATGTTCGAGCTCGGGGTGGCCGTGCCGGAGCTCCACCGGCTGTTCGAGGCCGAGGACGCCTCGACCCTGCTGTTCCTCCCCTTGGCGCACGTGTTCGCCCGGGTCATCCAGATCGGCGCCGTTCGGGCCCGGGTCCGGCTGGGCCACAGCGCCGACATCAAGAACCTGCTGCCCGACCTCGCACAGTTCCAGCCGACGTTCGTGCTCGCGGTCCCTCGCGTCTTCGAGAAGGTCTTCAACACCGCGTCGCAGCGCGCCACCGCGGAGGGCCGTGGCGGCATCTTCGACCGCGCTGCCGAGACCGCGATCGCCTACTCCCGCGCGCTCGACCGTGGCAAGGTGCCGGTCCGGGTGCGGGCCCGCCACACGCTCTTCTCCCGGCTGGTCTACGGAAAGCTGCGCGCCGCACTCGGCGGCGCCTGTGCGTACGCCGTCTCGGGCGGCGCTCCGCTCGGTGACCGTCTCGGCCACTTCTACCGCGGCATCGGCCTGACCATCCTCGAGGGCTACGGCCTGACCGAGACCACCGCCGCCCTGACCTTGAACCGTCCGGACGCGCTCAAGGTGGGCTCGGTCGGGCAACCCCTCCCGGGCACCGAGGCGCGGGTCGCCGACGACGGGGAGCTTCTCTTCCGTGGTGGCCAGGTCTTCGCCGGCTACTGGGCCAACGAGCCCGCCACGGCCGAGGTGCTCGAGCGCGACGGCTGGTTCCACACCGGCGACATCGGTGAGATCGACGAGGAGGGCTTCGTCCGGATCACCGGCCGCAAGAAGGAGATCCTGGTGACGGCAGGCGGCAAGAACGTCGCCCCGTCCGCCCTCGAGGACCGGGTCCGTGCGCACGCACTGGTGAGCCAGTGCCTGGTCGTCGGCGACGGCCAGCCGTTCATCGCCGCCCTGGTCACGGTCGACCCCGAGGTATTCCCCGCCTGGGCCGGCGCCCACGGAAAGTCCGGCGACCTGCCGAGCCTGGTCGACGACCCCGACCTGCGGGCCGAGGTCCAGACCGCGGTCGACGACGCCAACGCGGCCGTCTCGCGTGCCGAGTCCATCCGCAAGTTCGTGATCCTCCCCCATGACTGGACCGAGGAGGGCGGCCAGCTGACTCCCAGCCTGAAGCTCAAGCGCAACGTCGTG
>JAWWPM010000426.1:0-3487 GCA_033854915.1 Nocardioidaceae bacterium | reverse complement strand
CCAGATCGCCGGCGGCTACCCGGAGGCGATGAACACCGAGGACCCACGGCTCGCGGGGGCCTATCCCGCGGCGGCGTTGGTGGCGGTCACCGCGGTGGTGCTGGTGCTGCGCTACGCGAGGGGCCGGCCCCGCATCGATGCGGCCGCGATGTTCCTCGGGACCGCGGCAGCCTTGGGTCTGTCGGCCAAGGAGGCCTTCACCCGGCACGACCTGGCGCCCCACCAGGACACCTACTTCGCGGTGGGTCTTGCGCTTCTGTGCCTGCTGGCCGGTCTCTCACGCAGCGGGATCCTCCCGCGACTCGTCATTTTCGGCGCGCTGGTGGGGCTGGTCCCGGCGCTGGTCGCGTTCGAGTCCCTGCACTCCCTGGATCCCTGGCAGCGGACGCTGCGCGAGGTCGCGTCTCCCGGCTCGGCTCGGTCGCTGGAGTCCGAGTCCAAGGCCGAGGGACGCGCGGTCTACCGCGTTCCACCGGCGGTGCTGCGCGAGATCGGACGGCATCCGATCGGAGTCGACCCCGTCGATGCCGCGCTGGCAGTGGACTACGACCTGAACTGGCACCCGATGCCGGTGTTCCTCTCCTACACCGCCTACACGGCCTACCTCGACGACCTCAACTCCCGCGCGGCGACCGCGGCGCCCCCCGACCAGTACGTCCTCCGTCGTCCGGACGTGGTCCTCGACGACCGCAACCCGCTGTGGGAGACCCCGCGCTACCTGCTCACCCTGGCCTGTCGCTATCAGGAGGTCGCCCGGGACGCGCGCTACACGCTCCTCCGGCACGGCACCTCCGAGTGCTCGCCTCCGACCCCACTGGGCGAGAGCCTGGTGGCACCCGGACGGGCCGTCCCCGTGCCCGACCCCGTCGCGCACGGGATGGTCGTGGCGAGCTTCCACCCCGAGGACCCGAGCCTCCTGGACACGGTGACAGCGCTGGTGTTCAAGCCGGTGACGCGACTCACGGTGACCGTCGACGGGAGCGACTACCGGCTCCCGCGGGCACTCGCCCCGGGGCCGCTGGTCGTCTCCTCGAGCGGGGTGAACGCGAGCGGGGGGGTGTTCCCGGAGTTCGCCTACGGGTCGATGACGTTCAGCATGCCGGGCACCGTCACCTTCGCCGAGGTCTCCCGGAGCGGCTGACCTCGGCCCACGATCAGGGCAGCCGGGCCAGCAGGTCGGCGACGGGGGTCCGGGCGCCGGTGTAGAAGGGGATCTCCTCGCGCACGTGGCGGCGGGTCTCGGAGCCGCGCAGATGCCGCATCAGGTCGACGATCCGGCCCAGGTCGTCGGCCTCGAACGCCAGGATCCACTCGTAGTCACCGAGCGCGAAGCTGTTGACGGTGTTGGCGCGCACGTCGGGATAGCCGCGAGCCATCTGGCCGTGCTCGGCGAGCAGGCGGCGACGCTCGGAGTCCTCGAGGAGGTACCACTCGTAGGAGCGCACGAACGGGTAGACGCACAGGTGGGCCTTGGGCTCCTCGTCGGCGAGGAACGCCGGCACGTGGCTCTTGTTGAACTCCGCGGGCCGGTGCAGCGCCATCTGCGACCAGACCGGCGCGAGGCGACGACCGAACGTCGTACGACGGAAGCGGTGGTAGGCGTCCTGGAGCTGCTCGCTGGTGGCGGCGTGCCACCAGACCATCACGTCGGCGTCGGCGCGCAGGCCGGCGACGTCGTAGGTGCCGCGCACGATCACGTCGTCGGCGGCGAGCTTGCCGAACAGGTCGCTGACCTCAGCCGCCTCGGCGGCCCGGTCGGACTCGCCCTCTGCCCCGAGCGGCTCGTCGAGCCGGAAGACCGACCACATCGTGTAGCGGGTCAGCTCGTTGATCTCGCGGGTGCGGGCGGCGTTGCTGGTCATGGTCTCATTCTCCCTCGGACACCTCGGCTGCGGCCCGGCGGGCGGAGCCGATCACGGCGGGGATCCCGACGCCGTCGTACGCCGCACCGCAGACCGCGAGCCCAGGCACCGCGGCAACCGCCGTACGGATCCGGGCGACCCGGTCGAGGTGACCGACGGCGTACTGCGGCAGGGCCCCGCCCCACCGGTGGACCAGCGCGTCGACCGGTCGCACCTGCTGACCGGTGGCGGTGGACAGGTCCTCGACCATGTGCGCGACCAGCTCCTCGTCGGAGGCCTGCAGTGAGGCCTCCTCGCGGTGCCGCCCGATCGAGGCACGCAGGATCCGCAGGTCGGACGCGGCGCCGACCCAGGCCCACTTGTTGAAGGAGTACGTCGCCGCCTTGATCCTCCGGCCGTCGACCGCCGGCACCAGGAAGCCCGACGAGTCGCCCACCTCGAGCTCGGGAACGGCGATGGTGATCACGGCCATCGAGGCATAGTCGACGGCGGCGAGCTCCGCGGCTGCCTCGGGGGCGACATCGGCCAGCAGACGCGCACCCGGCGGCCCGGGCACGGCCAGCACGACCCGCGCGGTCTCGATCACCTCCGGGGCCTGGGTCGACCCGACGGTCAGCCGGAACCCGGACGACGTCCGCTCGAGCACCCGCACCGTCGCCGAGGTGCGGTGCTCGAAGCCCCCGGCGTCGGCCAGCGCCCGTGGAAGCAGACCGAGCCCACCCTCGAGACCGGCGAACATGGGCTCGGTCGAGGGCGGCGGGAGCGCGGCCGCGGCGGTCAGCAGGGAGCCGTGCCGGCGCAGCATCGCGACCACCTGCGGCGCGGTGGCGGCAGCGGACAGGTGGGCCGCGTGACCGGCGTACACCCCACCGAGCATCGGCTCGGCGAGCCGGTCGACCACCTCCTGGCCGAGCCGCGAGCCGAGCAGCTCGCCGACCGAGACGTCGTCGGGACCGAGCGGGAGCACGGTCTCCTCCCGGGCGCGAGCGAGGCCGTCGTCGGACAGCACGTGGGTCGCGGCGAGCGCGTCGAGGTCGAGGGGTACGCCGAGGAGCGTGCGGGGCAGCGGGCGCAGCGCGCCGCGCGTCCAGAGCTGGGTGGAGCCGGTGGCCGGATGGACGACCTCGAGACCGAGCTCGGCAGCCAGCCCGACGGCCTCGGGACGCCGCGCCAGCATCGACTCCGCCCCGACGTCGACCTCGACCCCACCGACGGTGCCCAGGCGCAGCTTGCCGCCCAGGTCGGGCGAGCTCTCGAGCAGCAGCACGGACCGGCCGGCGCGGCTCAGCTCGCGCGCCGCCGTCAGACCGGCGACGCCACCACCCACGACGACGACATCGGGTCTCACCTGCGGCACACGCCCACTCTTCCACCTGTGCGGTAGCGCGACGGAGGGCCCTTGGTCCCACCTATGCTGACCGGGTGCCCAGCGCGCCCTTCGTCGTACCACCGCTCCTGCTGATCGTGATCCTGCTGGTCAGCGCGGTCGCCAAGCTCCGTGACCCGGGTGACACGGCATCGGTGTTCGTGATGCTGGACCTACCGAAGGTCCTGCTCCGCCTCAAGGCGCCACGCCTCCTGCCGTACGGCGAGCTGGTCGCGGTCGCGCTGCTGCTGCTCCTCCC
>JAWWPM010000425.1:0-8922 GCA_033854915.1 Nocardioidaceae bacterium | reverse complement strand
AGCTGAAGCTGTCGAAGAAGACGAAGTTCCGCCAGCCCTCCGACGCCACGACTCAGCCGGGGATCACCCAGGCGATGGTGAAGAACCCCAACCTCGTGCTCCAGAAGGCGATCGTGGGCCAGGACATCGTCCGCACCGTCGTGCGGATGGCCTCCATCCCCCACGGCACGGCCGTGCTCGCCCAGGGGAAGGCGTTCACCATCGCCGGGCCGCCGGTGATCAAGGACACCGACATCATCCCGTTCTTCGGTACCGACCCCTCGACCAAGGGCTCGTTCGCCGACGCCCAGAGCTCCTTCCCCGAGCTGAAGCTGTCGAAGAAGACGAAGTTCCGCCAGCCCTCCGACGCCACGACCCAGCCGGGGATCACCCAGGCGATGGTGAAGAACCCCAACCTCGTGCTCCAGAAGGCGATCGTGGGCCAGGACATCGTCCGCACAGTCGTGCTGAAGGTCGAGGCGGCCAACAGCCACCCGCAGAGCATCGGCACGGCGAACACGTTCTTCCTCACCGAGAACGCCTCGGCCAACCACGTCACCGCCACCTTCTGGATCGAGAAGGTCAAGAAGGCCCACACCAGCGGGCACTTCCTGCAGCTGCAGTACACCCAGACCGTGATGCTCGACTTCAACGGGCTGCGCTGGCCCCACGTCTCGGTGGCCACGCTGCGCAAGAAGGCCGACGCCTCTCCTGCCAGCAGCGCCGCATCGGTCGCCGAGCCGGCCGCGACCGGTGGCAGGAGGGGCCAGGAGATCGAGCTGACGTGACCCACGTCGTACGACGGCTCAGGAGTCGCGGATCTCGAAGACCTTGTCCAGGCTGGTGACCTCGAAGATCCGGAGCAGGCGCGGGTCGGTGCACCGGATCGAGAACGAGCCCTTGCGGGCGTACGCGCGGCGTCGCGCGCTGATCAGGGTGCCGAGAGCCGTGGAGTCCAGGAAGGTCGTGTGGCTCAGGTCGACCACGATGTCGACCTGGCCCGCGTCCATCAGGTCCTCGATGGCGCGCAACAGCAGGGTGTGCGTGGCCAGGTCCATCTCGCCGTGGGGCGCGACGACCTGACGACCCTCCGCATCGGTGCCCAGCTCGATCGAGAAGTCGTCCACCCTGCTCCCTCCGGCTAGCCTGAACGTATGGACGCCCTGGCCCGCTGGAACGTACACCAGAGTGGGGCTGTTGACGGGCGCGTCCTGCTGTTCGCGCACGGTTTCGGTTGTGACCAGCACATGTGGAGGTTCGTCGCCCCGGCGTTCGAGGACGAGTTCCGGGTGGTCTGCTTCGACTTCGTGGGCAGCGGCGGCTCCGACCTCACGACGTACGACGAGCAGCGCTACTCGACGCTCCAGGGCTACGCCGACGACGTGCTCGCCCTGTGCGACGAGCTCGACCTGAGCGACGTCACTTACGTCGGCCACTCCGTTGCCGCGATGATCGGCGTGCTGGCCGAGGTCGCCCAACCCGACCTGTTCGCCCGGCTGGTGCTGGTCGGCCCGTCCCCGCGCTACATCGACACCGACGACTACCGTGGCGGGTTCTCCGCCGACGACATCGAGCAGCTGCTCGCCTCCCTCGACAGCAACTACCTGGGCTGGTCGGGTGCGATGGCGCCGGTGATCATGGGCAACCCAGACCGGCCGCATCTCGGCGCCGAGCTCACGGCGAGCTTCTGCCGCACCGACCCCGAGATCGCGCGGCGCTTCGCGCGCGTCACCTTCACCTCCGACAACCGGCAGGAGCTGCTGCGGGTGACGACCCCGACCCTGATCCTCCAGTGCCGCGACGACGTCATCGCCCCGCTCGAGGTGGGCACCTACGTGCGCGACGCGATCCCCGGCAGCTCGATGACGGTGCTCGAGGCCACCGGCCACTGCCCCAACCTCAGCGCCCCCGAGGTGACCGTCGCCGCGATGGCGGACTTCGTCCGCGCGGGCTGACATGCCCGACGGGGAGCTCGCCCGGCGCGCGTTCGACGCGGCGCTGCTCGAGGACGACGCGGAGAGGCTGTACCAGCAGTCTCCCTGCGGCTACCTGTCCCTCAGCGGCAACGGCCTGGTGGTGAAGGCCAACCAGACGTTCCTGACCTGGACCGGATACGCCCGGGAGGAGGTCGAGGGCCGCCTGAGGTTCTCCGAGCTGCTGAACGTCGGCGGCCGCATCTACTACGAGACCCACTTCTCGCCCATGATCCGGCTCCAGGGCAGTGTCCGCGAGATCGCCCTGGAGGTCGTGCGGGCCGACGGCACCCCGCTCCCGGTGCTGGTGAACGCCGTCCTCGACCGGGACGCCGACGGCGCGGCGCGCGCGATCCGGGTCGCGGTCTTCGACGCCACCGAACGACGCGAGTACGAGCTGGAGCTGTTGCGGGCAAGGCGGAGCGCCGAGGACTCGGAGGCGCGGGCCCTCACGCTGGCCCGCACCCTGCAGCAGGTCCTCATCCCGCCGCGTCCGCCGGACATCCCCGGGCTCGAGATCGCGGCGCGGTACCGCCCGGCCGGCGACGGCAGCGAGGTGGGCGGCGACTTCTACGACGTCTTCCAGGTCGCCGAGGGCGACTGGGTCGTCGTACTCGGGGACGTGTCGGGCAAAGGCGTCGAGGCGGCCGTCGTCACCTCGCTGATCCGCTACTCCCTGCGCGGAATCGCGGTGACCGTCGAGGACCCGAGCCGGGCGCTGACCGAGCTCAACACGATCCTGCTGGCCCACCCGACCGAACGGTTCTGCACGGTCCTGATGCTGCGGCTGGTCCGCGACGACGACGCGTGGCACCTGTCGGCCAGCTCCGGTGGGCACCCCGCCGCCCTGGTGTGGCGCGCGGGCGGGCGGCCGGAGCCCGTGGGTGAGCCCGGGTTCCTGGTCGGCGTCTTCGACGATCCGGCGTTCACGACCGCACGCGTACGGCTCGGGCCGGGCGACGCAGTGGTCCTCTACACCGACGGCCTGTCCGAGGCCCGGCGCGGAGAGGCCTTCTTCGGCGACACCGAGATGCTCGAGCGGCTCGTCGCCCACGGACCGGATCCGGCCGTGCTGACCCGGGCACTGGTCGAGGACGCCCTGTCCTTCCAGGGCGCCGACCCCCGCGACGACATCGCGGTGCTGGCACTGAGGGTCCCCGAGCCCCTCGGGTGATGCCCGCGGAGGCACGTTCAGATCACGATTCGGCGAAATCGCGAGAGATCGGGGGAAACCCCGATGCCGGGTGTCGGTGGGATCTGGTGGACTGAGGTCATGCATCGTCAGTTCGCAGGCAAGCTCACCAGCCCGGTCACCAAGTGGATCGTCGCCGTCATCTGGATCATCATCGCCGCCGGGGGCGCGACCTTCGGCAGCAAGCTGTCACAGGTCACCGACGACCAGGCGGCCTCCTGGCTGCCCACGAGCGCGGAGTCGACTCGGGCGCTGGACAAGCTCGACGCCTTCCAGGACCCCAACAACATCCCCACGGTCATCGTCTACTACCGCGCCGGCGGCCTGACCGGTCAGGACCTCGCAGCGATCAAGGGACAGGTCGGCGACATCTCCGCGATGAAGGGCGTGACCGGCCAGGTGCAGGGCCCGGCGCCGTCCAAGGACGGCGAGGTCGCCCAGACCCTCGTGACCTTCAACTTCGGCAAGGACGGCTGGAACCAGCTGCCGGACACCACCGACCAGCTGCGTCAGATCGCCTCGATCCCCGGGGTCACGATCCACTTCGCCGGGCCGGGCGGCCAGGCTGCTGACTCGGCAAAGGCGTTCGCCGGCATCGACGGCACCCTGTTGTTCGCGAGTCTGGGTGTGGTGATCCTGATCCTGTTGATCACCTACCGAAGCCCGGTCCTGTGGATCCTCCCGCTGTTCTCCTCGGTGGTGGCCCTGTTCACCAGTCAGGGAGTCGTCTACTTCCTGGCCAAGGACGCCGGCCTCACCGTCAACAGCCAGAGCTCGGCGATCTTGACGGTGCTGGTGATCGGGGCCGGCACCGACTACGCCCTGCTCCTGGTGGCGCGCTACCGGGAAGAGCTGCGCCGGCACGAGGACCGGCACGAGGCGATGGCCTTCGCCCTGCATCGGGCCGCCCCCGCGCTGCTGGCCAGTGCCGGCACGGTCGTGGTGGGCATGCTCTGTCTGTCGCTGGCCGAGATGAACTCCACCAAGGGACTCGGTCCGGTCAACGCGATCGGCGTCGCGATCACCCTCCTGGTGATGATCACGCTGCTCCCGGCGCTCCTGGTGATCTTCGGACGCTGGATGTTCTGGCCGGCTCGCCCGTCGTTCGGTTCGCACGAGCCGACCACCACCGGCCTGTGGGCCAGGGTCGGTGCCTGGATCGCCCCGCGTCCGCGCAAGGTCTGGGCCGTCACCGCGGTCCTGCTCGGGATCGCCGCCCTCGGCACCCTGAGCCTCGACACCGGCGGGCTGACCACGGCCGACCAGTACACCAAGGTCGTCGACTCCACGCAGGGTCAGGCCCTGCTGAACGAGCACGGGCTGGTCAACGACGCGAGCCCGATCATGGTCCTCACCAACGCCTCGACCGCCGACCAGGTCGCCCAGGCGATCGCCCAGGTGCCGGGGGTCGACCCCCCGAACAGCTCCACGCCGCCGATCAAGGGCGTCGCCCTGGTCACCGCCACGATCCCGGACGACGTCGCCTCCCAGGCGGCCTTCGACAAGGTCCGCGCGGTGCGTGACGCCGTCCATCAGGTGCCCGGAGCCGACGCGCTGGTCGGTGGAGCCTCGGCCACGTTCCTCGACGTCCAGGTGGCCTCGCATCACGACAACAAGCTGATCATCCCGGTCATCCTGGTCGTGGTGATGCTGATCCTGATGCTGCTGCTGCGCGCCCTGATCTCACCGCTGATCCTGATCGCGACGGTGGTGCTGTCCTACGGTGCCGCGCTGGGGATCTCCACGTTCATCTTCCAGCACGTCTACACCCACCTGTTCAGTCAGGGAGCCGGGTTCGACCATGCAGACGCGTCGTTCCCGCTGTTCGTGTTCGTGTTCCTGGTGGCCCTGGGCATCGACTACAACATCTTCCTGATGACCCGCGTGCGCGAGGAGACCGCGGCCCGAGGCACCCGCCAGGGGTCGCTGATCGCCCTCGGTGCCACCGGTGGGGTGATCACCTCGGCCGGGTTCGTGCTGGCGTCGACGTTCGCAGTGCTCGGCACGCTGCCTCTGGTGTTCATCGCCGAGCTCGGGACCGCCGTCGCGCTGGGCGTCATCCTCGACACGATCATCGTGCGGTCGGTCCTGGTCACGGCGCTCAACCTCGACCTCGGCGGCAAGATCTGGTGGCCGAGCAAGCTCGACCGAGGGTCGCAGCCGAGCGCGGTCGGGGCCGCGCACGAGGTGGACCGGATCGACGCCTGACCGCTCGAGCCGGGCCGCTGGGGGCGGCCCGGGTCAGCGGTGCAGGAGGACCGGCACCGACTCCACGCCGTACACGATCGACTTGGCGTGGTAGGGCAGGTCCTCGGCCGGTACGGCGAGGGCCAGGTCGGGGAAGCGGCGGGCCAGGGCGGGGTAGGCCGCTTTGAGCTCCATGCGCGCGAGCTCGGCACCCACGCAGCGGTGGAAGCCGTAGCCGAACGCCAGGTGTGAGGCGGTGGCCCGTGACGGGTCGAGCGCGTCGCCGGCGGGATAGGCCCGCGGGTCGCGGTCGGTGGCCGGGATGTGGACCAGGACGCACGAGCCCTTCTTGATCCGGTGCCCGGCGACCGTGACGTCGGCCTTCGCGAAGCGCGGGAAGGCCACCTGCACCACCGACAGGTGCCGCAGGAGGTCTTCGACCACGGGGGTGACCGAGACCGGGTCGGTGACCAGCCCGGAGTACAGGTCGGGGTTGTTCAGCAGCACGACGGTGCCGAGCGCCAGCATCGACGCTGACGTCTCGAGGCCACCGGTGAAGGCGCCGTCGGCGAGCCCGCCGAGGTCGAAGTCGTCGATCTCGTCGCCGTGCTCGCGCAGGATCTGGCCGATCAGGCCCGGGCCCGGCTCGGTGCGCTGCCGCGCGCACTCGGCGAACAGGAACTCGCGCGAGGCGCCCACGGCGCCCATCACGGCCTGGCCGCCGTGGGTGACGTCGAAGCGGGCCGAGCCCAGCTTGCGGACGATCTCGCGGTCCTCGTCGCGCAGCCCGAGCAGCTCGCAGATCACCAGGAACGGGATCGGGAAGGCGAAGGTCTGCACCAGGTCGACGATGCCGTCGTTCTCCGCCGCGACGCGCTCGGTCTCGTCGAGCTGAGTCTCGATGATCCGGTCGATCGCCGGCTTGAGCCGCGCCAGCCGGCGCATCGTGAACTCCGGCGTGAGCAGCTTGCGCAGCCGGGTGTGCTCGGGCGGGTCGGTGAACCCGAGACCGCCGATGTCGCCTCCGGCCGCGCCGGACTTGCCGTAGTAGGGCCGGATGTCGGTGGAGTACGACGTGAGGTCGCCCAGCACGGTGCGCGCCTCGGCGTCACCGGTGACCAGCCAGATGTCCATGCCCAAGAAGGTGATCAGCCGGGAGACGGGGTCCTTGTCGCGCATCTCGCCCACCCGGGCAACGGGATCGGCGATGACGCGGTCGAGCGGCCAGGTCAGACGGTCGGGGACCTTGTCGAGCTGCGTGAGGTCGATGCCGCCGGCACGCGAGAGCAGGCTGCGGCGCACGACTCCCTTGACAGCTTCCAGGATCGGCACGCGCTAAGGGTACGGGTCCCACCCGTGAACTCGCTGAGTGGCACGGCCCCTGGCACCGGGAGGCCGTCGCCCCGGCGCCGAGTCGACCCTTCCGTCTCGTCACCGAGGGACCTCCGTCCCTGTTGTGCAGGCCCCGGGACGCACATCGTGGAAGAGAACAAGGGAGCCAGGACAGCAAGGATGTGAGCACGATGTTGGTACGCGAGGTGATGACGTCGCCGGCGGTGACCGTGCGGCCCGGCGAGACCGTGCGGGAGGCGATCGGGCTGCTCGACCGGCTCCGGATCACGAGCCTCCCCGTCGTGGACGACGCCGGGCGCCCGGTGGGGGTGGTCAGCGAGGCCGACCTGCTGCGCGAGGTGTTCGGCCCGACGACCCGCGACACGGTGGCCGGCGTGATGACCTGCCAGGTGCTGAGCGTGTCAGCGGACGACGACGTCGCCGAGGCTTTTGCCCGCATGGACGATGCGGCCCTCAAGAGCCTGCCCGTGCTGCTGCGCGGCCGGGTCGTCGGCGTGATCAGTCGGTGCGACCTCGTCGCAACGCTCGCGCGCGGCGACCTGCAGGCGGCCGACGTCGGCCAGGAGGGCTGACGGGGACCGAGTCAGACCTGCCCGGACTCCGTGGCCTCGCGCAGCTTGCGCCGCAGACGCCGGGCCACCTTGCGCTTCTCGGCACGCGCCGTGGCCGACGCGCGGCTGACCGCGACCTCGGCGCACTCGTCGTAGTAGTCGCGCAGCTCCACGAACAGGGCGTCGAGCTCGGCGTGCGCCGCTCCCTGCTCGGTCTCGGCGGCGCCCACCATGGCGCCCAGGGCGTCGTACGTGCGCACTGTGAGGTCGAGCAGCCGGGGCGGTACGGCGAGGTCGTCCCAGCCCGCGCTGGACCGGTGCAGGGTGGGATCGACCAGCGTGCCGGCCTCGGCGAGCCGCTCCTCCCCCGCGCCAGCGACCAGGCCCAGCCCCAGCGTCGCATCCGCGGCGTCCAGCGTGGCCCGCCAGTCGGCCATCAGGTCGTCGTAGCGGACCACCGCACGCGGCAGGCTCCGGCTGCGTCGCTCGATCCCGAGCATGATCGTGACCCAGCCGACGGTCCGGGCGGTCGGGCTCGCGTTGGAGCCGTAGGCGAGCTCGCGCGACCGCATCACCTCGGCCGGATGACGCAGCATCGTGGCCAGGCGCAGGTCGGCGCCGACACGCTCGGCCGCTCGACGATGCAGCCGGACGAACCACGCCAGCCGGGGATCCTTCAGCACGATCCGGTCGGCGATCGACAGCTCCGCCTCGAGCCAGTCCACGAGCCGGTTCAGCGCCTCGGGGTCGTCGGCGACCCGGTCGGTCAGCTCCCAGGCCTCGGGTCGGCCGTCGACGACCATGACGTCGGCCGACGCGAGGAGCTCCTCATGGAAGTCGACGAGCCACTGTGGCTCCCCGAACCCGCGCGGGTTGGTCTCGTTGGCCGTCACCTCCGGCTGCGGGACGTGGAGGCCCAGCCGCCCGGCCAGCCCGGTGAACAGGCTGGTCCCGCTGCGACCGGAGCCGGCGACGACCAGGATATGACGGGGTGCTCCCGATGGGGCGGCGGGCTGGTCGACCGACATCCGCGGATCCTCTCCTGGCCGTTGGACCCGACTTCGTTCGCCGAGGCGGCGTTCTCCCGCGATCGTAGGGAAGTCCCCGACAAGGGGTGCATTCGGACTGGTCCGATCGGCGCGGGCAGATCATCTGCCCGCGCACGCACGGGCCGAGAATCTCAGGGTCAGCCACCTCGGCTGTGGCACGGGCGCGTCCCCGATCGTCGCTCGCGTAACCCGAGTACTCCGCCCCGCGCGCGGCTTCCCGCTCACTCCCACTCAACTGACCCTGTAGTGCGTATGGGAAGTACATATCAGGATCGCAAACGGCCGAGGTCCACCCGCGTCGGGTCTTCCAGCGGGAACAACTTCGGCTCGATGCCGCCCAGATGCGTGAGATGCTCGCGGCGACAGTCAACCCACGCGACCGAGCGATGCTGACCATGGCCTGCACTACTGGGCCCGGTCGGTGAGCCCTGCCAGATCCGGGTGTCGGCCATGCCACGGGACTCGGCGCCGCGGCTGAACGACACGATGTCGATGTCCTCGTCGGCGCGGTCTGGAAGTTGACGCCCAGGTCGTCGACAGCGGAAAGGACCCGGAGACAGGGCAACGCGCGAGCGAACTCGACCTAGTTGTGCCAAGCGGGCAGTGCGGCGACCGCTACACCAAGCCGGTTACGTCAG
>JAWWPM010000424.1:0-6169 GCA_033854915.1 Nocardioidaceae bacterium | reverse complement strand
GAAAAGGGCAGCGAAGAACATCAGCTCACTGGAGAGCCAGATGATCGTCCCGACGCTGACCATGCTCGGGCGGTCGTGGTGTCCGTGGAGCCGTGAGGCCGGGATCGTCGTCGAAGCTGTCGCCACGGGCGCCATTATGTCCCGAGCCATCTCCGGTGGGCACCCCGACCCCCTCGGCATGGACGACATATTCTGGCTGCCGTGATCCCCGCCGTCCTGCTGCACGTTTCCGGGAGCGAGGACGCGCTCGCGAGGTTCACGCCGGGCCGGGTGTTCACGACGTGGGATCTGCTCTCCCCGGCCGCGCTGCTGGTCGTCGTGACCGTCGTTCTCTACCTCTGGGGCGTCGTGGTGATGCGGCGGCGCGGCGACCGCTGGCCGGTCGGCCGGACCCTCTCGTTCGTGGGCGTCGGCATGGGCGGAGCCGCGTTCGCGACGGTCTCGGGCCTCGCGGCGTACGACGACACGTTGCTGAGCGTGCACATGGTCCAGCACATGATCCTGACCATGCTGGTGCCCCTGGCCATGGCGCTCGGTGCCCCGGTCACGCTGGCTCTGCGCACGCTGCCCCGCCGTCCGCGCCGCTGGCTGCTGACGGTGCTGCACTCGCGGGTCGCGAAGGTGCTGTCCTTCCCACCGCTGACGTTCACGCTCTACGTGATCACGCCGTGGGCGCTGTACTTCAGCGGCTGGTACGCCGCGACCCTGCACCACGACTACCTGCACGAGATGAGCCACCTGCACCTGGTGCTCGTGGGCTGCCTGTTCTTCTGGCCGCTGATGGGCATCGACCCGCTGCCCGGCCGGATCACCTATCCCGCCCGGATGCTGCTCGTGGTGATGACGCTGCCGTTCCACGCGTTCCTCGGGATCACGATCATGACGCAGAAGCGCCTGCTCGGCGGCTCGTGGTACTCCGCGCTGCACGACGGGCCGATGG
Organism: Nocardioidaceae bacterium; assembly: GCA_033854915.1. Classification (GTDB taxonomy): domain Bacteria; phylum Actinomycetota; class Actinomycetes; order Propionibacteriales; family Nocardioidaceae; genus Nocardioides. The sequence continues at coordinate 5,229 of JAWWPM010000424.1, read as the reverse complement.
GCGCCTGGCTGCCCAACGCCCACACCGACCAGAAGCTGGCCGGCGGGATCCTGTGGAGCTCCGGTGACGCCATCGGCCTCGTCTTCTTCGCGGTGCTGTTCGTGCAGTGGGTGCGCTCGTCGATGCGGGAGGCGGTGCGCGAGGACCGCCGGCTCGACCTGCTCGAGGCCCGCGAGGCGCGTCGGGCCGCCGAGGAGACCTCGCCCGTGGGCGCTCCGGCCCCCGGCGACGCCGACCGGTAGCCTTCTGCCCGTGAACGACTCCCACGCGACCGGACCGAGCACGTTGCGGGTGCTCGTCTACAGCGACGACGTCGACGTACGCCAGCAGGTCATCCTCGCCCTCGGTCGTCGTCCTCATCCGGACCTGCCCGAGCTCACCTACGTCGAGGTCGCGACCGAGCCGGTCGTGATCGCGAACCTAGACGCCGGCGGCATCGACCTGGCGATCCTGGACGGCGAGGCCGCGCCTGCCGGGGGAATGGGCATCGCCAAGCAGCTCAAGGACGAGATCTACCGCTGCCCGCCAGTCATCGTGCTCACCGGTCGCCCGCAGGACGCCTGGCTGGCGACCTGGTCGCGGGCCGAGGCGGCCGTGCCGCACCCGATCGACCCGGTCCAGCTGGCCGACGCCGTGATCGGGCTGCTGCGCTCGCGCGTGCCCGCCACCTCCTGAGCACGATGAGCCCCACCTGGCCGGAGGTCCTCGGCGCTCTCGTGCAGCGCCGCGACCTGTCGACCGAGCAGACCGCCTGGGCGATGGGTGAGATCCTCGCCGGAGCCGCCACCCCGGCCCAGGTCGCCGGTCTGGCGGTCGCGCTGCGCGCCAAGGGCGAGACCATCGACGAGGTCACCGGCTTCCTCGACGCGATGTACGACGTGGCCACGCCGATCACGATCCCGGGCCGTGCCCTCGACGTCGTGGGCTCCGGCGGCGACCGCTCGATGAGCGTCAACATCTCCACCATGGCCGCGATCGTGGCCGCGGGCGCCGGCGCCCGGGTGGTCAAGCACGGCAACCGCTCCGCCTCCAGCCAGGCCGGCTCGGCCGACGTGCTCGAGGCCCTCGGCATCCGGCTCGACCTGCCGCCCGACCAGGTGGCCCGGCTGGCCGAGCAGGTCGGCATCACGTTCTGCTTCGCGGCCGCCTTCCACCCCGCCCTGCGGCACGCCGCCGTACCCCGCCGCGAGCTCGGCATCGCGACGACGTTCAACATCCTCGGCCCACTGGCCAACCCGGTGAAGCCGGCCGCCCAGGCCATCGGCTGCGCCGACGCCCGGATGGCACCGGTGATGGCCGGCGTGCTGGCCCGGCGCGGCGTCGACGCCTGGGTGTTCCGGGGCGACGACGGGCTCGACGAGCTGACCACGACCACGACCTCGCAGGTCTGGCTGGTGCACGACGGCATCGTCACGCCGTCTGTGGTCGATCCCTCCACCCTCGGCATCGCGCCGGCCCGGCCCGAGGACCTGCGCGGAGGCGACGTCACCCACAACGCCGACGTCGTACGACGCACGCTGGCCGGGGAGCCCGGCCCGGTGCGCGACGCCGTGCTGCTCAACGCCGCGGCCGCGCTGGCGGTCTACGACACCCCGACCCTGTCGGTCGAGGATGCGCTGCCCGAGGCCCTCGAGCGGGCGACGACGGCGGTCGACTCCGGCGCCTCCGCAGCGCTGCTCGACCGCTGGGTCGCCGCGTCAGCCGGCTGAGCCGTCGGGGCCGAACCCCTCCGCCACCGGGCTCCCGAAGGTCACCCATGACCGTGGCGCACGCAGCATCACCATGGTGTCCGAGGTGTGCACGACCCGCCAGTGCTCCTGGTTGGTCAGCGCGTAGGCGAGCCGCGAGTAGGACCGGATCACCGCAACCCGGGCGCTGGTGCCGCGCAGCGCCTCGTCCCAGCCCGGGTCGAGGGCGAGCATGCCGTTGTTGCGGGTCAGCTCGGCGGTGGTGAACGTGTCGCCGTACCCGTGCATCATCAGGTCGAGCTGCGGGAAGCGCCACATGTAGTAGCCACCCTGGCTCCAGTCGTCGAGCACCTTGGTGCCCGGCGGCAGTTGGCTCAGCGCCGGGTCGAGCCAGGCGGGCTGGTGCGGTGGCTCGTCCGCGGTGTGAGGCACGAGCACCGCCAGCACGACCAGGGCGAGCAGCGAGGCGGCCACCACTCCCAGCCGCTCGCCGCGACCCACCGGCGTACGACGTGCGAGGAGGTCCTGCACCGGCCCGGCGCCGAGCGGCACGACCATGGCGGCCGCGACCGGGACCGTCCGCAGCGAGTAGACCGCGAAGCCGCAGGCGAGGACCACCAGCAGGATCTCGGTCCAGGAGTTGTGCGCCCGCCTCCACATCGCGGTGGCAGTGAGCGCTAGCAGCAGGCCGAGGGTCAGCGTGGAACTGGTGGTGTAGTCGGGCGGGTTCCACTCGACGAAGAACGAGGTCCGCGAGCCGACCGCCAGCACCGCGGTGTAGAGCGCCGGCCCGACCGGGGTCAGGGCCGCCGCCACCGCGGACGCGACCGGGACCGCGAGTGCCCGCAGCACCAGCGGTCGCGGGGCGCGGTCGAGGGCGAGGCCGATGACGGCCACGACGCCGATCACCAGCGCGACCGGCCACATGCCGTGCAGCATTCCCCAGAGCCAGGTGACCGCGACCAGCCACCACCGGACCCGGCCGTCGTGGCGGGTGCGCAGCCAGGCGGAGGTGACCACGGCGACCAGCAGGTAGCTGAGCACCTGGGGCCGCAGCGACAGCCCGGTCTGCATCGCGAAGAGCGCCAGCCCGGTCAGCGAGATGGCGACGAACGGGTTGGCCCGGTCGCGGGCGGCGACGTAGAGCGCGGCGAAGAGGGCGATCTCCATGAGACCCGACAGCCAGGCGAGCCCGGCCAGCCCCAGCGTCTCCTGGGTGCGGGCCATCACGATCTCGGGCAGCCACTGGGTGGGCACCCACGACCGGGTCGCGAACGTGCTCACGCTGCCCGGGTGGCGTAGCGACCAGCCGTCGAGGAACTCCTGGCCGAAGCGGAGGTGGAAGTAGGTGTCGGTGTTGGTCAGCGGCTGGGCGGTGTTGACCACCAGCGAGACCAGCACGATCACGAGGACCAGCGGTGGCACCAGTCTGGGGGCGACCGTCCGGGCCCGGGCACGCAGGCCGGGGCTCGTGGCGGGCATGGCAGCAGCCTAGGTGGTGGTGGTGCCCGTTCCGGTCAGCGCCGGTCAGCTGCCGGTGCTGGTGGTCACGAAGTCGATCAGCTCCTCGACCCGGCCCAGGAGGGCCGGCTCGCAGTCGGCGTACGACGTCACTTGCGCCAGGATCTGCTGCCAGGCCCGGGCGATGTCGGTCTGGGTCTCGTGCGGCCAGCCGAGTGCGGCGCAGATGCCGTGCTTCCACTCCACCTCGCGGGGCACGTCGGGCCAGGCGCGCAGGCCCAGCCGCTCGGGCTTCACCGCGGCCCACACGTCGACGTAGGGGTGGCCCACGACGAGGACGTGCGCGCCAACGGGGGAGCGGCGGACCTCGTCGGCGATCCGGCTCTCCTTGGAGCCCGTGACGAGGTGGTCGACCAGCACCCCGACGCGGCGGTCGGGGCCGGGGCCGAACGCGCGGAGCTCGGCGACCAGGTCGTCGACCCCGCCGAGGTGTTCGACGACCACGCCCTCGACCCGGAGGTCGTCGCCCCACACCTTCTCGACCAGCTCGGCGTCGTGGCGGCCCTCGACGAAGATCCGGCTCTCGCGGGCCACCCGGGCCCGTTGGCCGGTCACGGCCACCGATCCCGACGCCGTACGACGTGGCCCGGTCGAGGCTCCGGCGGGGGCGGATCGAGTCACCGGAGGCGTCAGCACGACCGGCCGGCCCTCGAGCAGGAACCCGGGGCCGAGAGGGAAGGTCTTGCGCCGCGCGTGGCGGTCCTCGAGCGTGAGCACGCCCAGGTCGCGGTCGACGGAGACGACCTCACCGCACCAGCCGGTCATGACCTCTTCGACCACGAGGCCGGGCGTGGCCTGCGCCGGGGTGGCACGCCCACGCGCGGGCGCGCGCCAGTCGGCGCCGAGGACGTCGGGTCCGTAGCGGTCGTTGCCCCCCGCGCCACGTTCGGCGGCCCTCCGGCCGGACGGGCCGCGGACTCGCCGGTCAGGCCTGGGAGCCGTCGCCGCCCTCGTCCGTCAGCTCGGAGGACGCCTCCGACGACGACGTGTCAGACGCGTCGTCGTTCCCCGAATCCGAGGCGTCCGCCGAGTTGCCCCCCGAACCTGCCGGCCCGAACCCTTGCGTGACGAGGTCATCGGGGACGTCGTCGTCAGCAGGTTGGGCCAGAGGATTGTCTTCCGTCGGCTTCAGGTCCTCCGGAAGCTGGTCGTCCGGGATGCTGACGACACCACCCTCGTCGGGTGACGAAGCCTGCTGGTCGGACGACTCCTGGGTCACTGGAACGTTCTAACCCGGCCCTCAGGGGCATGTCACCACCCCGAAGGGTGTAAATGGAGAGTTCATGCCTGGGGCAGGGAACGGCCACCGGGCGGGAGCGCCTCGTAGCCCCGGGTGACGGCGTTCGCGATCCGCTCGTCGGACTCCCACGGCCATTGGCCCTCGGCGACGGCCCGGTCGGCGGGCACACCGCTGCCGGCCAGCATCCGCACGGTCTCGGCGATGGCGACCAGCTCGTCGCGCTGGTTGTCGACGAACTCGCGGTCCACGACGACCCCGTGCCCGGGCACGATCCGGGTCTCGGCGGTGGTCATCGCGACGACGAGGTCGAGCGACCCGGGCCAGTCGAAGACGTAGGAGTCCAGGCCGATCCACGGCTTGGCCGACTCCTCGATCAGGTCGCCGGCGAGCATCACGTCGACGTCGGGCACCCGGACCACGATGTCACCCGAGGTGTGGCCACGCCCTGGGAAGACCAGCTCCACCGTCCGGTCGCCGAGGTCGAGCACCCGGGTCGAGGAGAACGTGTGATCGGGGATCACCAGCTCGGTGGCCACGACCTCGTCGCGGTGGGGGTCGTCCGACTCCCCGAAACGGCCCTTCATGTACTCGCCCTTCTCGGCGAGCATCGCGGCCGCGGCCTCGTGGGCATGGATCGGCAGGTCGGGCGACTCCTCGCGGAAGGCGGCGTTTCCGAACGAGTGGTCCCAGTGCCAGTGGGTGTTCACGACAGCCGTGACCGGCCCGGCCCCCAGCCGGCGGAGGTCCTCGAGCACGACGCGGCCGGCCGCGGTCGACCCG
>JAWWPM010000423.1:0-4832 GCA_033854915.1 Nocardioidaceae bacterium | reverse complement strand
TAGCCGACGAAGACCTCGGCCTCGGCGTACTCGGCGGGGATGACGAGCTTGAGCTCGCCGGTGCCCTCGAGGAGCGGGACGCGGACGATGTCGGCGCCACGCAGCGCGACCATCTTGCCGAAGTCCTTCTCGGCGACCGCGTCGACGGCGTGCAGGCCGAACCGGGTGGCCAGCCAGCGGTCGAACGCCGTGGGCGTGCCGCCCCGCTGCACATGGCCCAGCACCACGGCCCGGGCCTCGGCGCCCGTGCGGTGCTCGATCTCACTGGCCAGCCGGTCGCCGATGCCCCCGAGCCGGACGTGACCGAACGCGTCGGTCTCCTGGCTCAGGAGCGTCATGCCGTTCTCCCCCTCCTTGGCCTCGCGCGGCACCGCGCCCTCGGCCACCACGATGATGGGGGCGTACTGCGTCTCGAAGCGCTTCTTGACCAGGTCGCAGACCTGCTCGATGTCGAACGGCTGCTCGGGGATCAGCACGACGTTCGCGCCGCCGGACATGCCGGAGTGCAGCGCGATCCAGCCGGCGTGCCGGCCCATCACCTCGACCACCAGCACCCGGTGGTGCGACTCGGCCGTGGTGTGCAGCCGGTCGATCGCCTCGCTGGCGATGTTGACCGCGGTGTCGAAGCCGAACGTGAAGTCGGTGCCGGACAGGTCGTTGTCGATGGTCTTGGGGACGCCGACGACCGCGACGCCGAGGTCGGCGAGCTTGGTCGCCACCCCGAGGGTGTCCTCGCCGCCGATCGCGATCAGCGCGTCGACGCCGTCGGAGGCGAGGTTGTCCTTGATCCGCTCCACGCCGCCGTCGATCTTGAACGGGTTGGTCCGGCTCGAGCCGAGGATGGTGCCGCCGCGGGGCAGGATGCCTCGCACCTGCGGCACGCCGAGCTCCATGGTCAGGCCCTCGAGGGGGCCCTTCCAGCCGTCGCGGTAGCCGACGAACTCGAGACCGTGCACGCTGACGCCCTTGCGGACGACCGCCCTGATCACCGCGTTGAGTCCGGGACAGTCGCCGCCACCGGTGAGCACTCCGACCCGCATGCTGACTCCTGATCTCGTCGTTTGAACGTTACAAGCCGTCGGCCAGCCTAGGGCCAGCCGCCGCACCCACGTCAACCGTCCGAGGTCCCTGCCCCGAGACCACTTCCTCCGGAGTCCGGCGGCACCCGTCGGGGCGACCCGCGCGGTCAGTGGGTGGTCGGCGCCTCCGCGGCCGGGTCGACCGGCAGCACTGGCTGGACTCCGGGCCGGGCCTCGGGCTGGGCGGCCTCGGCGACGTTGGTCACGGCGCGGCCGGCCAGCGGCATCCGGACGGCGAGCACCTCGACCAGCAGCGCCCACACCACGCAGAGCACGAGCGTGCCGCCCCACAGTGCCAGGGATCCGCGGTGCAGCAGCGCCGAGTAGAGCAGGGGTGCCACCGCGCCCGAGAGGCTCCAGGCCAGCTGCATCGACGCCATGTAGCGGCCGCGCTGGTCGGGGGGCGGCGCCTCGGCCGCGAGCGCCGCCACCACCGGCCCGGCCGTCATCTCGCCGAGCGTGTAGACGAACCCCGCGACCAGGACCAGGGCCACCGCGGTGACGACCGAGAGGGCGCCGGCGGCGTAGAACATCACGAAGGAGACGGCGCTGAAGCCGATCGCCGCGTGCAGGACCCACCGGCGTACGGCACCGGTCATCGCCCGCACGACCAGGCCCTGCCCGACGCCGATCATCACCGTGTTGATCACGAACACGGCGCCGGGCACCCAGCCGGGAAGTCCGAGCGTGTCCACGAAGTAGACGGGCATGGCGACGTTGAGGGTCATCTCGGCCAGCGCATAGCAGAGGATCACCGCGAGCAGGACGCGGTAGCCGCGATCGGAGAAGCCGACCCACCAGCGAACATCGCCGTCGGTGGCGTCGCCCTCCTCGTGCACCGGACGAGCCCCGCCGACGACGCCGAGCATGAGCAGGAAGGCCAGGACGTACGACGCGGCGTTGAGCAGCACCACCGACTGGTAGGCCGCGCCGGAGCCGATGGTGAGCGCCACTGCGGCGAGCACGCCGCCCACGCCGTACCCCGCGTTGCGCATCGCCTGCAGGAAGCCGAACCAGATCTCCCGCTCCCCGGTCCGGGTGATCTGCGTGACCATCGGCCCGAGCGCGCTCCAGAAGCCGGACCGGGTGGCGCTCGCGGCGAAGACCAGCACCGTGACGGTCAGCATCGAGTGGGCGAACGGGTAGAGCGCGAACGACACAGCGGCACCGGCGTTGCCGGCCTGCATCACGACCTTGGGCCCGACCCGGTCGACCCAGGTGCCGATCATCGGGACCACGGGGATCACCGCGAGGTTGGCGATCGTCATTGCCAGGCCGAGCTGGACTAGGGAGAGCGACGTCTGGTGCAGGAAGTAGAGCATCGACAGGGGCATCCACACGCCGCTGCCCACAGCGTCGATCGCCAGGGCGGAGACGAACCTCCGGTGGGGACCCACGTCGGGGAACCCGAGTCGCTGCAGCACGGTGTCATCCTCCAACTTCAAGCGGGGTTGAGGGCAACTGGTTATGCCCGGTCGATGGAGGAGGCCAGGTCGTAGGCTCCCGCCATGACGTTCTCCATCGTGGCGCGCTCCACCGACGGTGAGTCGTGGGGCGTCGCCGTCGCCTCCAAGTTCCTGGCCGTCGGGGCCGTCGTACCCGCCGCCGTGGCGCAGGTCGGCGCCATCGCGACCCAGGCCGACGCCAACGTGGCCTACAAGGGTCAGGCCCTGGCCCATCTCGACGACGGGGCGACCGCGTCGGTGGCGCTGCAGCGGCTGCTGGAGGAGGACGACAAGCGCGACGAGCGCCAGGTCGGCATCGTCGACTCCGAAGGCGGCGCGGCCAGCCACACCGGCCACGGGTGCCTCGACTGGGCCGGCGGCGTGACCGGTGACGGCTACGCGATCCAGGGCAACGTGCTGGCCGGGGAGTTCGTGGTCGAGGCGATGCAGGACGCGTTCGAGGCCACCGACGGCGACGAGCCGCTGGCGCGCCGGCTGCTGGCCGCGCTCGCCGCCGGCGACGATGCCGGCGGCGACCGGCGCGGTCGCCAGTCCGCCGCGCTGCTGGTGGTCCGCGACGGCGCTGGGTACGGCGGCGGCGACGACATCGTCGCCGACCTGCGTGTCGACGACCACGCGGACCCGATCACCGAGCTGGTCCGGCTGCTGGACCTCAACGACCTCTACCTGACGGCCTCCACCGAGACCGAGCAGGTGCCGATCACTCCCGACCTGGACGCCGAGATCGAGGGGCTCGTGCACCGGCTGGGGTTCGCCGACCTCAACAGCTGGGTGGGCACCGAGAACTACGAGATGCGGGTCGACCCGCACGGCGCCTGGATCGACGAGAAGGTGCTGGAGGCCCTGCGCGTGGCGGCGCGCGCATGAGCGTGCTGGCCATCGACGCCGGCACCACCGGCGTGACCGCGGTCGTCGTCACACCGGACGGGCACATCGCCGCGCGCGGCTACCAGGAGTTCGCCCAGCACTTCCCGAAGCCGGGTTGGGTCGAGCACGCCCCCGAGGAGATCTGGCAGGCGACGCTCGAGGCAACCCGCGCGGTGCTGGCGTCGTACGACGCGTCGGAGCTGCGGGCGGTCGGCATCACCAACCAGCGCGAGACGGTCCTGCTCTGGGACCGCGAGACGCTGGGCTCGCCGCGCCGGGCGATCGTGTGGCAGGACCGGCGTACCTCCGCCATCTGCGAGCGCCTGCGCGACGAGGGCCACGAGGGGCGGGTCGCCGAGCTCACCGGCCTCCGGCTCGATCCCTACTTCTCCGGCACCAAGCTGACCTGGCTGCGTGAGAACGAGCCACGCACCTGGGCGCTGGTCGAGGAGGGCCGGTACGCCGTCGGCACGGTCGACTCCTACCTCGTCGCCCGGATGACCCGCGGCACCTGGCACGTCACCGACGTGTCCAACGCCTGCCGCACCCTGCTGTTCGACCTCACCACCGGCGACTGGTCCGACGAGCTGTGCGCGCTGTTCGGCGTGCCCCGGGACTCGCTGCCCGAGCTCGTGCCCAACTGGGGCGAGTTCGCGACCACCGATCCCGCGTCGTTCTGCGGGCTGGAGCTGCCGATCTCGGGGATGGCCGGCGACCAGCAGTCCGCGTTGTTCGGCCAGACCTGCTTCGAGCCGGGGGACGCCAAGTGCACCTACGGCACCGGCTCGTTCATCCTCACCAACACCGGCTCGTCGCTGGAGCGCTCCGACGCGGGGCTGTTGTCGACGGCCGCGTGGCGCTCCCCCAGCGGCGAGCTGACCTACGCGCTCGAGGGCGCCATCTTCGTCACCGGTGCCGCGGTGCAGTGGCTGCGCGACGGCCTCCAGATCGTCGGCTCGGCGGACGAGACCGCGGCGATCGCGGCCACCGTCGACTCCTCGGACGGCGTGGTGTTCGTGCCGGCGCTGACCGGACTGGGTGCCCCGCACTGGGACCCGCGCGCACGAGGCCTGATCATCGGGCTGACCCGCGGCACCACCCGAGCCCACATCGTGCGGGCGACGCTGGAGGCGATCGCGTTCGAGGTGCGCGACGTGCTGGCCACGATGCCCGCCGCCGGTGCCAACGCGCTGCGGGTCGACGGTGGCGCCAGCGCCAACGACCTGCTCTGCCAGCTCCAGGCCGACCAGCTCGGCGTCGCCGTCGAGCGCCCCGAGATCGTCGAGACCACCGCCCTCGGCGCGGCGTTCCTGGCCGGGCTCGGGGTCGGCGTGTGGGACTCCACCGACGATCTGCGTGAGACCTGGCAGCTCGACCGGCGCTTCGAGCCGGCGTCCGACCGCTCGGGCCCCGACGCGTC
>JAWWPM010000422.1:0-4504 GCA_033854915.1 Nocardioidaceae bacterium | reverse complement strand
TCAACGAGATGCTGAACGACCTCAACGAGCTGTTGTCCAAGCACGCCACCGGCGCCGACACCGACGAGGACTTCGCCGAGTTCATGGACAAGCACGGCGACTACTTCCCCGAGCAACCGCAGACCGTCGACGAGCTGATCGACGCGTTGGCGCGGCGCGCGGCCGCCGCTCAACGGATGATGAACTCGATGACGGCCGAGCAACGGGCCGAGCTGATGGCCCTCGCGGATCAGGCCTTCGGCTCACCCGCGTTGATGCAGCAGCTTGCGCAGCTCGACGCGAACCTCCGGTCCCTGAGACCCGGTGAGAGCTGGGGCGGCTCCGAAGGCTTCGACGGTCAACAGGGGCTCGGCCTCGGTGACGGCACCGGTGTGCTGCAGGACGTCGCCGACCTCGACAGCCTTGCCGAGCAGCTCTCCCAGTCCTACGACGGCGCCCGGTTGGACGATGTCGACCTCGACCTGTTGGCCAGGCAGCTGGGCAACGAGGCGGCCGTCGACGCCCGGACCCTGCAGAGGCTCGAGCAGGCGCTGCGCGACTCCGGCTACCTCACGCGCTCCAGCGACGGCCGGCTGAAGCTGAGCCCGAAGGCGATGCGCCAGCTCGGGAAGGCCCTGCTCAAGGACGTCGCGGCCCGGATGAGCGGCCGCCAGGGACAGCGCGACCTGCGCCAGGCCGGTGCTGCCGGCGAGCTGTCGGGGGCGACCCGCGAGTGGCAGTTCGGCGACACCGAGCCGTGGGACGTCACCCGTACGGTCACCAACGCCGTACGACGTACTGTGGCCGAGGCAGGTGGTTCCGAGATGCTGGCCGGCCCTCGCCTCCCGGGCGGCGGTCGGCCGCTCCGGCTCCGCGTCCAGGACGTCGAGGTGAGCGAGACCGAGGCCCGCACCCAGGCCGCCGTGGCGCTGCTGGTCGACACGTCGTTCTCGATGGCGATGGACGGCCGCTGGGTGCCTATGAAGCGCACCGCGCTGGCACTGCACACCCTGATCCGCTCGCGGTTCCGCGGCGATGCGCTGCAGCTGATCGGCTTCGGCCGGCACGCGCAGGTGATGGACATCGAGGAGCTCACCGCCCTCGACGCGATGTGGGACAAGGGCACCAACCTCCACCACGCGCTGCTCCTGGCCAACCGGTTCTTCCGCAAGCATCCCAACGCGCAGCCGGTACTGCTGGTCGTCACCGATGGCGAGCCGACCTCGCACCTCGAGCCCAACGGCGAGGTCTACTTCGAGTACCCGCCACATCCCCTAACCGTCGCCTACTCCGTGCGCGAGCTGGACAACTCCGGCCGGATCGGTGCCCAGGTGACGTTCTTCCGGCTCGGCACCGACCCCGGGCTCGCCCGGTTCGTCGACTCGATGGCCCGCCGGGTCGACGGCCGCGTGGTGGCCCCCGAGCTCGACGACCTCGGCGCCGCCGTGGTCGGCTCCTACCTCGGCTCCCGCGGACCTGCCGGCCCCGGTGGCCACTACGGCGACTGGTTCGGCGGCGGCCGTGGGCATTGGGTCGGCTAGCTCTGATGCGGAAGACGGTGGCGTGGCTCCTGGTCGCGCTCGTGGCGATCTCGCTGGTGGCCACCCTGCTCCCGGCAGCCGATGCCGCCACCGGGCTGGAGCGGCCGCACCAGAAGGAGATCGCGCAGATCCTGGTCAGCACCGCCGAGAACTCCTCGCGCGACTGGCGGGCGCAGTACCGCTACCTCGAGTACGACGTCGAGCACAACGCGGCGGAGAACCGCGGCTACACCGGCGGCATCATCGGCTTCACCTCGAAGACCCACGACATGCTCGCGGTGGTCCGCCGCTACGTGCACCGCGAGCCCGACAACCCGCTGACGCCGTTCCTGCCCGCCCTCCGCCGGGTCGACGGCCCCTCGTCCCGGCAGGGTCTCGGCATGACGTTCGTGCGCGCCTGGCACCGCGCCGCGGGCGATCCGGCGTTCCGGCGGGCGCAGGACCACTTCCGCGACGCGTGGTACTTCGACCCCGCGGTGCACCTGGCGCGGCGCGACGGGCTGGGTGACCTCGGGCAGTTCGCCTCCTACGACGCTGCGGTGGTGCACGGGCTCGACGGGATGCGCGTCGTCCGCCGCCACGCACTCGCCCAGGCAGACACCCCCGCGGACGGCGGCTCCCAGCCGGCATACCTCCGCGCGTTCCTGACCGCCCGGATCGCCTTCATGCGCCGCGAGCAGGCCCACCAGGACGTCACCCGGATCACCACCGCCCAGCGGGTGTTCCTGGACGCCGGCAACCTGGGCCTGCGGCTGCCCCTGCACTGGCAGGTGTACGGCGACACTTACCGCCTGACCCAGGCCCAGCTGCACCGCTACCGCACCACCGGTCACTTCTGACCCGGCAGACCCGTGTCGAGCGGTCAGGTGAACAGCAGGTGAACGACAGCACGAACAATGGGTGAACTGGGCCCCGGAGATTTCCATCCGACCGGTGAACACCCCACACTCGACACGTGTCGGCGCAACTGATCACCGTCATCCTGGTCGTCGTCGTAGCCCTGGGCTTCGACTTCACCAACGGATTCCATGACACCGGTAACGCGATGGCCACCTCCATCGCCACCGGTGCACTCAAGCCCAAGGTCGCGGTCGCGCTGGCCGCGGTCCTCAACCTGGTCGGAGCGTTCCTGTCCGTCGAGGTCGCGGTGACCGTGACCAACGCGGTCGTCTCGATCCAGGACAGCAGCGGCAACCCGATCCCGTCGCTGACGGCCGACCACGGGTCCGCGCTCCTGCTGATCATCCTGGCCGGTCTCGTGGGCGGCATCATGTGGAACCTCGCCACCTGGCTGCTCGGCCTGCCCTCCAGCTCCTCACACGCGCTCTTCGGTGGCCTGATCGGCGCCACCGTCACGGGCATCGGCTGGGGTGGCGTGCACTGGACCGGCGACGCCACCAAGCTCGACGGGGTCGTCGGCAAGGTGATCCTGCCGGCGCTCGCGTCGCCGGTGGTCGCGGCCTTCGTCGCGATGGTGGGCACGTGGGTGATCTTCAAGATCACCGCCCGCCTCGGCGACCGGTTCAACGACGGCGGCTTCCGCTGGGGGCAGATCGGCACCGCGTCCCTCGTCTCGCTCGCGCACGGCACCAACGACGCGCAGAAGACGATGGGCGTGATCACGCTGGCCCTGATCGGCTACGGCAGCTGGACCGACACCACGTCGATCCCACTGTGGGTGAAGTTCTCCTGCGCGGCCGCGATCGCGCTGGGCACCTACCTCGGCGGCTGGCGGATCATCCGCACCCTGGGCAAGGGCATCGTCGAGATCGAGCCGCGCCAGGGCATGGCCGCCCAGGGCTCCGCGGCCGCGGTGATCCTGGCCTCGAGCCAGCTCGGGTTCGCGCTGTCCACCACCCACGTCGCCACCGGCTCGATCCTGGGCAGCGGCCTCGGCAAGCCCGGCGCCCACGTGCGCTGGCGGGTCGCCGGCCGGATGGTCGTCGCCTGGGTGATCACCCTGCCGATGGCCGGCCTCGTCGGTGCCGCCTGCTGGTGGATCGGTGACGTCGCCGGAGGCGGCCTGACCGGGGCCGCGGCGATGGTCGTGGTCCTGCTCGTCGCGTCCGCGCTGATGTTCGTCCGGTCGCGCCGCGAGCCCATCAACTCCGACAACGTCAACGACGACTGGCCCGAGCCGTCGTCGGTGCTGGCGCCCGGCGAACCCGTCGCGGTCTGAGGAGGTCACCGTGTTCTCGTTGTTCCTGCAGGACGCCTGGAAGGTGCTCCTCTACAGCCTCGTCCTCGGCGCCGGTCTGCCGGTCGTCTACGCGCTCGGCGTACGCGCCCTGGCCATCGGCAGCGCAGGTACCGACGCGCCCGCCGGTGCTGCCGTCGTACGCCGTCACCCGGTCGGGACCGCGCTCGCCACGGTCTGCTTCCTGGTCGTGCTGGCCGGCGTGGCCGTCGGCCTGACCTACGTCATCGCGTCGGGGCAGGGCAAGATGCTCAGCTTCGAGCACGTCTACCCGACACTGGTCCCCAAGAGCTGACTCGTGGCCGAGCAGCCGACCAGCACCTTGGGCCAGAGCGTCCTGGACTGGCTGCGTGCGGGCTACCCGGAGGGGATCCCGCCGCAGGACTACCTGCCGATCCTCGGGGTGCTGCAGCGCCGGCTGACGTCGGAGGAGATCCACAGCATCGCCGAGGGGCTGGCCACCCAGCTGAGCCGCACCGAGGGCCCGATCACCCGCGCCGACATCGAGTCGCTGATCGAGGAGACCGTCTACCAGCGCGCCCTCGACTCCGACGTGGCCCGGGTCTCCGCGCGGTTGGCGGCCGGGGGCTGGCCGCTCGCGGACCCGCACTCTGCGTGAGTCGGTGAGGCAGCTTCATCATGAGAACGTGGTGAAGCTGCCCTTCTCACGCTGAACTCGCCGTGTGAAGCGGAAGTTCGCCCGCATCACATGATGAAACGGCAGGGGTCGACTCGCCTAGCTGGTGACGTCCTTGCCCGAGAAGCGGGCCCAGGCGGCGGCGAAGAA
>JAWWPM010000421.1:0-3430 GCA_033854915.1 Nocardioidaceae bacterium | reverse complement strand
CGCGTAGGCGTACGGGCTCGAGAACTGCTGGGCGACGACGTACTTCCCGTCGGGCGAGAACTGCCCGAGCTGCCAACCCGGGGCGCGCCACTTCACCTCGCCCGTCGAGGCGTCGACCACTGCCCCCGTATGGGAGTCGCTGGAGAGCAAGCCCGAGACGACGTCGTTGTTCTCGTCCGACCCGCCAGCACTGGCCAGGCTGTGCAGCCGGGTGGTCGTGCCGTCCCAGCCGAACAGCAGCGGCGCCGGGCCGTTCGCAACGTCGCCCCCGACGTCGTTGACGACCACGCCCCGCTGCACGATGCCGACCGGTTCCTCGATGGCACCAGCGGGCGTGGACGTATAGCCCGGACCGGAGTCGCCCATGGTGTTGTTCACTCCCGAGTAGAGCCTGCCGGTGCCGCCGGGCGTGCAGGAGTCCGCCAGCCAGTAGGCCGACTGCACCCCGTCGGTGCTCATCGCGAAGTCAGGGGTTCCGCAGCCGAGCTGGTGCACGCCGTCGCCGGCGACGAGCGCAAGGTGGCTGAACGTGTACGGGCCCACCTGATGCGGGGCTGTCGCGGTGAGGATCCCGCCCCGTACCGGGGTCGCGGTGCCGGCGGTCGCGAACGCCGGTGACGTGGTCCGGTCGCCGTTCATGGTCACGTAGGTCTCGCCGACCAGGTAGTCGATGCCGGGCTTCTGCCCCAGGGGCAGATCCGCCAGTGCAGCACCGGTGTTGCTCGGTCCGGAGGAGAGCGTCTGCCCGGGCCCTTGGGACGCGTCGGGGGAGCGGCCCAGCCAGGCCGCTCCCGGGACGACGACCACGGCGACGGTCGCGGCCGCGGCGAGGGCCGTCGTACGACGTCGGCGGGCGCGGATCGCGCCTGCCCGGCCGGCGACGGTCGTCAGCGGAGTGCTGGGGTAGTCGGTGCGCTCGACGCGGTCGTGCAGGGTGTCGTAGAGCAGGTCCTCGGGGTTCATCGTTCCTCCTCGCCGCCGTCGGCAGTGAGCTCGGGATGGTCGGGCAGGTCGGCGCGCAGGGCGGCGAGGGCGCGGCTGCTCTGGGACTTCACGGTGCCCACGGAGATGCCGAGCAGGTCGGCGATCTCGGGCTCGGTGAGCTGTTCGTAGAACCGCAGCACCACCACCGCCCGCTGGCGCGGTGGCAGTGAGGCGACGAACGCCCAGACCGCCTCGCGCTGCCCGTCGTACGACGGCTCGGTCACCGACCGGTCGGGGATCCGGTCGGTGACCTGCTCACGCCGGCGGACCGGTCGGCGCCAGGCGGTGCGGTGCTCGTTGACCAGGATCTTGCGGGCGTAGGCGTCGACGTTGCCGCGGTCCTGGATCCGGTCCCAGGCGAGGTAGAGCTTGGCGAGCGTGACCTGGACGAGGTCCTGCGCCGTGTGGACGTCACCGGTCAGCAGGTGGGCGGTGCGCTGGAGTGCGGGCTCGCGGGCGACCAGCCACGACTCGAACTCGCTGTCGCGCGAGGAGCGTGCCTGGGCACTCATCAGCCCTCCCCCCACGATCACCTGACCCTGCATCCGCCACCATCCTGCTCGCCGTGTCACCCCCTACACGAGATCCACTCCCCAGGGGTTGCACGGCGATCCTGTGGGCGAGGGGTCAGCGGAGGGGGAGGGAGAGGGGCGTGAACTCGTTGACCGCGGGGGTGGGAGGTACGGCGTACTCGACGGTGCCGTCGACCCCGATCCGCACGATCGACCACGAGCCCCCCGCACGGAGCACGCCGAGCAGGTGGGTGGAGTCCTCCCAGGTCAGCCGGTTCAGGCTCCGGTGGACGCCGATGTCGAAGGTGAACGCCCGCGCCACCGAGCCGTCGCGGCGAAGGATGGCGAAGCGCCGGACGCTTTCCGACGCGGGCGGCGTGCGTTCGCCGAGGACGAGCCGGCCGTCGGTCGAGAACGAGTCGAGCCGGTAGCGGCACGTCCGGAAGGCCTGGTGCCCGCTCGGCGTGATCACCCCCCAGCAGGAGGGACTGGACGGGGTGCCCTTCGGCAGCAGGCCGGTCACGCGGCCGGACTGGTTGACGTCGGTGACGTGCAGCATGGGGCCGACCTTGTCGACGATGCCGTGTGAGGTCGAGACGAAGACTCCGTTGGCGCGCGCCGCATTGACGAAGATGTTGCAGCCGCCGCCCTCGGGCGACTGCTCCTTGCAGGTGCTCGCGCCCCACACCGCGCCCACGCCGTCGCCCTTCGGCACCCGGGGCAGGGTGAACTCACGCGAGCCACCGCCCTCGAGGTCGTGCGGCCGGGCCCGGTCGTCGAGCCAGCTCACGATCGAGTGGTCCGGGGAGATGGCCATGCCGAAGTGGGCAAGGAAGCGCTTCCGGACGATCGTCCCGGTCGCGTCGATCCGCTGGAGCTGGGGACCCACCTCGGTGGTGGCGAGCCCGAACGCGCCGCGCCCCATCGGCGACCACTGGCCCAGGGCCAGGAACCCCAGCCGGAGGCTGCTGCCGTCGGGTCGGTGCATGCGGAAGTTGCCGCCGAGGAACTCCGGTTTCGTGGCACGGGCGAAGGCGATCTTCGGGCGGGCGCCGGTGGCGAGGCCCGTGGTCGGGAACGGCGTCGCAGACGTCGTACGCGCGGAAGACCCGGCCCCGGCGGGGGTGTGGAGGGCAGCGGTGCCGAGCCCGCCGCCCGCGAGCGGTGCGGTCATCAGGAGGGTCGCCAGGGCCGACAGGGTCAGCGGGCGAAGGAAGCTCGTGGTCATGGGGCTGTGACGCACCGGGGCGCCGGAAAGGTTGTGCCGGGGACGCTGTCGCGGCGACCGGCACCCTCCGTAGGGTGTGCCCACAGCCCCGAGGAGGACAACCCATGCAGCAGGTGAAGGCAGTCGTCGCGCGCGTCAAGGGCGAGCCGGTGAGCATCGAGACGATCAACGTCCCCGACCCGGGGCCGGGCGAGGCGCTGGTGCAGGTCCAGGCCTGCGGCGTGTGCCACACCGACCTGCACTACCGCGAAGGCGGCATCAACGACGACTTCCCGTTCCTGCTCGGGCACGAGGCCGCGGGTGTGGTCGAGGCGGTCGGCGACGACGTCACGTCGGTCGCCCCGGGCGACTTCGTGATCCTCAACTGGCGTGCGGTCTGTGGCAACTGCCGCGCCTGCAACCGGGGTGAGCCGTGGTACTGCTTCGCCACCCACAACGCCACCCAGAAGATGACGCTCGAGGACGGTACGGAGCTGTCCCCGGCGCTCGGCATCGGCGCCTTCGCCGAGAAGACCCTGGTCGCCGCCGGCCAGTGCACCAAGGTCGACCCGTCGACCAGGGCGGCGGCGGTCGGCCTGCTCGGCTGCGGCGTGATGGCCGGTCTCGGTGCGGCGATCAACACCGGCAACGTCTCGCGCGGCAAGAGCGTCGCGGTGATCGGCTGCGGCGGCGTCGGCGCGGCCGCGATCGCCGGCTCGGTGCTGGC
>JAWWPM010000420.1:0-2655 GCA_033854915.1 Nocardioidaceae bacterium | reverse complement strand
GCCTCCAGCGCGCGAACCAGTCGGTGCCGTCGGGCGCGGAGGCCCGGGCCCGCTCGAAGGTGCCGGCGACCGGATGGGCCCGCCGCAGCTCGCGGCCCGGCGTCGGCGCGGCCCAGACGTCGATGTCCTCGCGGGCGAGGAGGCGGCTGACCGGACGCGACAGGGTCGGGTGGCCGTAGACCACGACCCGCTCGATCTCGTGCCCCAGCGGCCCGTCGAGGAGGAGGCGGTAGCACCGGATCGCGTGGTCACCGGTGCGCGAGCCGCTGCTCGGCTCGGCGAACAGCGGCCACCCGGCGTCCTGGGCGAGCACCCGGGCCGGCGGACCGGCGTCGTCCCCGGCCACGACCACCGTGCGCGGGCCGGCGGCCAGCTCGGTCACCTCGCCGTCGCCACCGAGGAACGGCCCGCGCGCCCGCCCCGCCCGCACCCCCGGCGCCGCCGCCCACCGCTCCCCCGGCACCAGCGGGTCGTCCACCTGGACATTGACATGAAGGGGTGGTCCGTGACGTTCTGCATGCGCTTGTGTGAGGTTCACCGGCAGAACGTCACGGACCATCGCGGGATCGGCCAGGTCGATGGTGGGGATGAGGGGGCCGAAGAGGCCGACCTGGTCGGTGGTCTGGTTGGCGTCGGTGCCGCGGAGGCGGGCGGGGCGGTCGGCGGTGAGCGCGATCATCGGGACACCGGCGTGGGCCGCCTCGAGCAGGGCCGGATGCAGGTTGGCCACGGCGGTGCCAGAGGTGCAGATCACGGCCGCCCGCGAGCCGACCTTGGTCAGCCCCAGAGCCAGGAAGCCCGCCGAGCGTTCGTCGAGCCGGGTGTGCAGCCGCACCGAGCCGGCTGCCGCCGCGTCGTACGCCGCGAACGAGAGCGGCGCGTTGCGCGACCCGGGCGCGACCACGATCTCGCGGACCCCGGCCTCGACCAGCGCGGAGACCAGGGCCCGGGCCAGCTCGGTGGAGGGCGTCATGGCCGACGAGCCTGCCGTACGGCGTGCACCGCGGCCAGCCGGGCCTCCCACCACGCCACCCGCTCGGGCGGCGCCTCGACCTCGGCGAACCAGGCGGGCAGGACCAGGGGCAGTGCCAGCTGGAGCATCCCCTCGAAGGGGAACAGCTCCGGAGAGGCCACGTCGGCGGTCAGCAGCGACCGGGTCGCGAGCCCGCACGCGTGGTCGAGCCGGGGCAGCGACGCGGCCAGGGAGACGCCGGCGGCCAGGCCGAGCGACGTCTCCAGGGCGGAGGAGACCACCACCGGCATCCCGATGTCTTCCGCGATCCGCAGGCAGGCCCGCACCCCGCCCAGCGGCTGCACCTTGAGCACGGCGATGTCGGCCGCCTCCAGGTCGCGCACGCGATAGGGGTCGGCGGCGCGGCGGATCGACTCGTCGGCGGCGATCGGGACCGAGACCCGGCGCCGTACGAGCGCGAGGTCCTCCACCGAGGCGCACGGCTGCTCGACGTACTCCAGGCCGCCGGCCGCCCGGTCCAGCTCGGCGATCGCGGCCACCGCCTGGTCGACCGACCACGCACCGTTGGCGTCGACGCGCAGGTGCCCCGCCGGACCGAGCGCGTCGCGCACCGCCTCCACCCGGGCCAGGTCGTCGGCGAGCGCCGTGCCCGGGTCGGCCACCTTGACCTTGGCCGTCGCGCAGCCGGAGGCGAGCACCAGCGCGTGGGCGGCCTCGGGGGAGACCACGGGCACCGTGGCGTTCACCGGTACGGCGTCGCGCAGCACCACGGGCCAGTCGCCGGCCGCGGCCTCCTCGGCGCAGCGCAGCCACGGCTCGGCCTCCTCGGGGGAGTACTCCGGGAACGGACTCCACTCGCCCCAGCCGGAATCGCCCTCGATGATCGCGCCCTCGCGCACCGTGATGCCGCGGAAGCGGGTGGTCATCGGGATCGAGAAGACCCGCAGCCGGCCGGTCACCGCGGCACCGCCAGGTCGCGGACCGCGAGCCGGTCGACCTTGCCGTTGGCCAGCATCGGGAGCGCGGCCACGACGCGCACCTCACGCGGCGCCCAGGGCCGGGGGTGCACCGCGGCGACCCAGTCGCGCGCCTCGTGGAGCGTCAGGGTCAGGCCCGGACCGGCCAGGGACACGATCGCGACCACCCGGTTGCCCCACTCGGGGTCCGGGAGCCCGACCACCTCGGCCGCGGCCACCGACGGGTGCTCGCGCAGCCGCGCCGCGACCGCCGCGCCCGGCACGTTGACCCCGCCGCTGACGACCATGTCGTCGACGCGCCCCAGCACGCGGAGCCGGCCGTCCTCCTCCAGCCGCCCCGCGTCGGAGGTGACGAACCAGCCGTCGACCAACGCGTCTCGCGTCGCGGCCGGGTCGTCGAGGTACCCGTCGAAGAGGGTCGGGCCACCGATCCGGATCCGCCCGTCCGCGGCGAGCGCGACACCCACGCCGTCCAGCGGCAGGCCGTCGTACACGCAGCCGCCGCAGGTCTCCGCCGAGCCGTACGTCGCCACCGCGCGCACCCCCGCCTGCTCGGCCCGGGCCCGGAGCGACGGGTCGACCGGCCCGCCCCCGACCAGCACCGTGTGGCACGCGGCCAGGGCGGCCCGGTCGGCCGGCGAGTCGAGCCACCGGTGCAGCTGGGTGGGTACGACGGACAGGAAGGCCCCGTCGGTCGACAGCTTG
>JAWWPM010000419.1:0-4228 GCA_033854915.1 Nocardioidaceae bacterium | reverse complement strand
GGGCAGGCGGACTGACCAGGGCCGTATAGCCCGTATGGACCACGTTGCAGGCAACGGATATCGCCCGTTTGGCCCATAGCCGCTGGTGATCGTGACATGCTAGGTGCGTGCCACCCCCTGACGGCAGCGAGCCCGAACCGATCCGCGTCATCATCGTCGACGACCAGGAGTTGTTCCGTCGTGGGCTGACGATGTTGATGGACTCAGAGCCCGGCCTCGACGTGGTCGGCGAGGCCGGAGACGGCGCCACCGGCATCGAGCTGGCCAGCAGCGTCGCGCCCGACGTCGTACTCCTCGACGTGCGGATGCCCAAGGTGTCCGGCATCGAGGCGTGCGTGGCGATCAAGGAGGCCGTCCCGGCCGCCAAGATTCTGATGCTCACCGTCTCCGACGAGGAGTCCGACCTCTACGAGGCCGTCAAGAGCGGTGCCAGCGGCTACCTGCTCAAGGACTCCTCGATCGAGGAGGTCGCCCAGGCGGTCCGCGTCGTCGCCGACGGCCAGTCGCTGATCAGCCCGTCGATGGCGGTCAAGCTGATCGACGAGTTCAAGCAGATGTCGCAGCCCGACCGGGGTCCGGTGACGACGTTCCGGCTGACCGAGCGTGAGCTCGAGGTGCTGCGGCTGGTCGCCCAGGGCCTGAACAACAAGGACATCGCCAAGCGCCTCTTCATCAGCGAGAACACCGTGAAGAACCACGTGCGCAACCTGCTGGAGAAGCTCCAGCTGCACTCGCGCATGGAGGCCGTGCTGTACGCCGTCCGCGAGAAGCTGGTCGAGCTGCCGTAGGGCTCGACCGGCTCGGCTTCACTTCTTCGGTACGACCTCGAACGTCGCCATCATGCTGTCGTCCTCGTGGTCGAGCATGTGGCAGTGCACCATGAAGTCGCCGGTGAAGTCGGTGAACCTCGCGGCCACCAGCACGGTCTCGCCCGGGTCGAGGCGCCAGGTGTCCTCGTAGCCACGCTCCCACGGAGGCGGTCGCTTGCCGTCGCGTCGCACGGTGCGCCACAGCTCCTCGTGCAGGTGGATGTAGTGCGTGAGGTCGCTGGTGTTGCGCAGCCGCCACAGCTCGGTGGAGCCGAGTGTGACCCGGTGGTCGATGCGCGTCGGGTCGAAGCGCCTGCCGTTGATCGACCAGAAGGAGCCCCTCCGGTCGTGGCTGACCCCGAAGGTCCAGGTCTTGGCCACCGTCCTCGGGATCCTCATCGGGGCGATCTTCGTCAGGGTGGACGGGATGTGGACCACCTGGTCGGTGGTGCCACGTACCCGGAACTGCATGAGCGCGGCGTCGCGGGTGCCGATGCCGCTGGTCGAGCCGTCGGCGCGCCTGATGGAGGACAGGAGCACGTCGGTGCCCTCGAGCTGACGGAAGTCGACCACGACGTCGGCCCGCTGCGCCGGGCCGAGCAGGATGTCCTGGCGGGTCACGGGCTCGGGCAGGAGCCCGGAGCCGGTCCCGATCTGCACGAACGGCTGACCGTCGGACAGGGCGAAGTCGTAGCTGGAGAAGGGCGAGGCGTTGAGGATCTGGAGCCGGTAGCGGCCCGGCTTGACGTACTTGTACGGCGCGAAGCGCCCGTTCACCAGCACCTTGGTACCGACGCTGGGCATGGTCATCGGGTCGGTCGCGGCCAGTGCCTTCATCCCGGACATCGCCGGCATCGAGCGGCCGGCGCGCATCGGCATCGCGCGGTGCCGGAACGGGTTGCGCAGGTGGTTGGTCGCGGTGAAGCTCCGGTCGGTGAACATCAGGGGCAGGTCGTACCTCCCGTGCGGCAGACCGCGCTTGGCGTCGCTCGGGTCGGTGGTCAGGAACATGCCCTGAAGACCGAACCAGTTGTTGCGGGCGGTCCTGCCCATGCGGTGGTCGTGGTAGAACCGCAGGGCCGCGGGGAGCGGCGTACCGTCGTCGACCAGCGGGTAGTCATAGGTGAGCTGGTCGCCGTGCCGGATCAGGTGGGTCATCGGCTGGCCGTCGTACCGCGCCGCCTGGTGGCCGCCGTGCTGGTGCACGGTGACCGCACCGACCTTGCGGGGCAGGTGGTTGACGAAGGTGACCCGGGTGTCCTTCCCGGTCCGCCGCACGATGGTCGGGCCCGGGAACGTGCCGCCGTAGGTCCACATGGGCGTGCGCGGGCCGTGCGGGAGCACCCGGACGTTCTTCTTCTTCATCACGATCCGGATGTGCTTGCCGGTCAGCCGGGGCGGCTGCACGAGCGGCTGCTCGAACGTCGGGATGTTGGACGGCACCTGTCCACCGGTCCCGACGCTGAGGGTGCCGGTCATCGCGGGGTGGATCCGGCAGTACCAGTCGTAGGTGCCGTCGGAGAGGGCCGAGGCGGCCGGGATGTCGCGCGACTCCCCGGCCGGCACCTTCACGTCGAAGAGCGGGTCACCGGCGCCGTCGACCGCAACGGAGGTGAACGTGTGCGGGTTGAAGTCGTTGTTGTGCACGGTGATCGTGCCACCGGGGTTCAGATCGACCACGTTCGGCTCGAACCCCGTGCGGAGGCTGTTGATCGTGATGTCCTGGTGGTCCACGGCCACCACGTGTTGAGCTGGAGCCGAGGGAGGCGGAGTGACGGCCGATGACGGCGTGGTCGAGGTCAGCAGCAGGGTGAGCGCCGCGGCTGCGGCCACGGCAGCGATGGCGCCGATGGATCGGTTCCCCCGGTAGGGCATGCCGTGATTGTGGGTCACCCGGACACCGCCGACCAGTGGCAGCGCCCGGAACGGACGGAAAATCATCCGTGAGGAGTATGCCGCCGGGAGCTGTCCGTGGTCCCCGCTAGGTTCAGGCGCGTGCGCTCGCTGACCCAGGCCCAGGCCCGCCGGATCGCCCTGGCGGCCCAGGGGTTCCTCGACCCACCGCACGCACCGCCCACGATGCGCACCCTGACCCGCACCCTCGCCCGCACCGGCGTGATCCAGGTCGACTCCGTCAACGTCCTCCAGCGCGCCCACTTCATGCCGCTCTACTCCCGGATGGGCTCCTACGACGTCGACCTGGTCAGGCGTGCGTCGGAGCAGGCGCCCCGCCGGATGGTGGAGTACTGGGCACACGTCCAGGCCTACATGCCGGTCGACCTCTGGCCGGTGATGCGGCACCGGATGGCGTCCTACCGAACCCAGCGTCACAAGTGGTGGGGCACCGTCGTGACCGAGGAGCTCACCGCGAGCCTGCTCGCCGAGATCGCCGACCGCGGCGCGTCGACCGCCCGCGACCTGGATGACGGTCTGCCGCGGTCCAAGGAGCACTGGGGGTGGAACTGGTCGGCGACCCGGCGCGCGCTCGACTACCTCTTCGTGACCGGCGAGGTCGCGATCGCCGGCCGCAACAGCCAGTTCGAGATCCGCTACGACCTTCCCGAGCGGGTCATCCCGCGCATCCACTTCGAGGCGCCGACGCCGAGCGTGGCCGACGCCCGCCGCGAGCTGGTGCTGCGTGCCGCGCGCTCGCACGGCGTCGCCACCGGCCGCTGTCTGGCCGACTACTACCGCATGCGGCTCCAGCCCGGGGGCCCCGGCACCATGGCCGCCCAGGACGCGATCGCCGACCTGGTGGCCGAGGGCGAGCTGGAGCCGGTGACGATCGAGGGCTGGCGGCGCCCGGCCTACCTCCACCGCGACTCGCGCCAGCCGCGCCGGGTCCGGGCCCGGGCTCTGCTGAGTCCGTTCGATCCGGTGGTGTGGGAGCGCGAGCGCGCCGAGCACCTCTTCGACTTCCACTATCGCATCGAGATCTACACCCCGCCCGAGAAGCGGATCCACGGCTACTACGTGCTGCCCTTCCTGCTGGGCGACCAGATCGTCGGCCGGGTCGACCTCAAGGCCGACCGCCAGACCGGGCGACTGCTGGTGAAGGCGGCCTACGCCGAGCCCTGCGCCCCGCCCGACACGGCCGCCGAGCTCGCCGCCGAGCTCGACCGCATGGCGGGCTGGCTCGGGCTCGACCTGGTCGTGGTCGAGCCGCGCGGAGACCTGGCCCCCGCCCTGAGCGCGCTCGTCTGAGCGACGTCGTTCGGACAGGTCGGCCTGGCGCTCGCAATCGCGAGCTCCCG
Source organism: Nocardioidaceae bacterium (assembly GCA_033854915.1). GTDB lineage: Bacteria > Actinomycetota > Actinomycetes > Propionibacteriales > Nocardioidaceae > Nocardioides. The sequence goes on along the minus strand of JAWWPM010000419.1, from coordinate 165 downwards.
GTCGCTGTGAGGCCCCACCGGGTCCACCCACGAATCCTCTGGCTCACGGCCCGCTGGGTAGAGTGGCGGGCGCGGCAAGAGTCGCTGCATCCGTCTTCTCCCAGGAGTTCCACCCGTGCCTGCCATCATCGACAAGCTGCTCCGTATCGGCGAGGGCAAGATCCT
>JAWWPM010000418.1:0-7951 GCA_033854915.1 Nocardioidaceae bacterium | reverse complement strand
CTACGAATACCACTGCCCCGATCCGACACCGCCTCCCGGAATCGTGTCGAGGACCTTGCGCCGCGGCCGGCCTGCTCCGTCAGCGACTCACCGGTTCGCTCGGCGACCGGTCGGGGCCCGGGCCGTGCGCCGCAGACGCGCGGCGGCCGACCGTGAACCAGAGCAGCCCTCCGATCGGGCCGAGGAGGATCACACCCAGGGCGTAGCTCCACCGCTGACGCACCAGGGTCTCCGGCAGGGGCCACGCCACCAGCAGCCCGAGCACGGCGAGCGCAAAGAGCGCGAGGAGGCACAGCACGAGGAAGGTCCCGTTCGGCATCAGGAAGTTGGACGCGAGCGGCGTGGGCATGGCGTCAGTATGGGCGGCCGAACGAGCGGCTCGCTAGGCGTCGGCGCCCTCGCGGGCGCGCCTGCTGCCGAACGTGCCGCCGTCGCGGTAGCCCAACCAGTCCGCGAACGACTCCCCGGTGACGCGCTCGAGCAGCTCGATGTCGGGCAGGTGCGGCTCGACGAGGGCCGCCCGTTGCTCGGGCGTCAGCCGCGGCCGACTCGGGTCGCCACCGCGCTGGAGCTGGTCGATCAGCGGCTTGCTCACCCGGCGCCAGACCTCGGGCGGGAAGAACTGCCCCACCGTCGCCCCGGTCCGGATCACGCTGCTCAACGCCTTGGTGCGTGGACCCTTCTGCACGAACGTGCGCGAGTTGTCCTGCGGCACCTCGTCGATCGGGGCGGAGGTGACCCCGAGGAAGGTGCAGACCCGGCCGAGGGTGACCAACGGCTCGTCGACGAGCTGCTTGTAGCGCAGCAGCAGCACCTGCTCGCGGGGGACGTGGTCGAGCAGGTCCGCGACCTGGCGGCCGTACATCCCCAGCCCCTGGTAGTGCCAGAACGGCGCCCAGCCGGCGTCGAGGCGCTCGGGCTCACGGCGTACCGCCTCGACCACGTCGGCCACCGGCTCCAGCCCGTCCATCCACAGGTGCATCCAGTTGCTGTAGGCCCGGTCCACCGGGTCACGGAGCACCGCGACCAGCTTGGCCGCCGGGTTGTCCGCGGCGATCCTTCGTCGGGCGTCGCGGTGGTAGAGATAGAAGGGGGTGCTCTCACCGCGCGGCACGCCCTCCTCGGCGCCCTCGAACAGGTCGAGATAGCGACCTCGCTGCCAGATCCACTCCAGGTTGCTGTGCGCGTCGCCCGGCCCCTTGTACGCCGGCGGCGGGCTGTCGCCGCACAGGTAGTACTTCGGCTCCTTCACCGGAGACAGATGCAGGCCCGGGTGGCGGGCCAGGGCCGCGTGCAGCGCACTGGTGCCAGCCTTGGGGGCGCCGATCAGGAAGAAGTCCGGTGGACGAGCCATGCCCCAAAGTATATAGATTCACATGACATTGACCCTCACCCCAACGGGCATGCTGGGCACATGACGGACCTCCTGACCTGGTCGCAGCACGTGGCGTCGTGGCGACGGGAGGTCTTCGCGCTGTACGACGCGGTGCGCGTCGACGCCGAGCCGGTGAGTGCCCACGCGACCTGGGTCGAGGGACGCACCGAACTGTTCGACACCCATCCCGCGTCCGCCCGGCAGTCGGGTCAGACGCTGCGGCACGCGCCGTACGACCCGGCCTACCGGTTCGTGCTCGAGATGCAGGCGGCCGAGCCGGACGAGTGGCGGCCGACCACGGGCTCCGACGGGGAGGTGCCGTTCACACGGGCCGGCCGGTTCGAGATCCCGCTGGTCGGCGGGCTCGACGTCTGGTGGCTCGGCTCCTACGGCAACGGAGTCTTCCTGCCGCTGCGCGACGCGACCGCGGGTCAGACGACGTACGGCGCCGGGCGCTACCTCCTCGACACCGTCAAGGGCGCCGACCTCGGCCACGAGGGGGACGGCTGGGTGCTCGACCTCAACTTCGCCTACAACCCGTCCTGCGCCTACGACCCCGACTGGGCCTGCCCGCTCGCGCCGCTCGGCAACCGGGTCACGGTCGAGGTGCCCGTCGGCGAGCTCACGCCCGCGTCCACGACATAGGAGACGAAGGCCGTGACGTCGGCGCCCCGCTCGGACAGGTCGTCGTACCCCGGCTCGCCGACGCCCTCACGCACTCGCAGCGACTCGCGCAGCACGCGGCGCCACCGCTCGGGGTAGAAGCCGAGCCCCCATCGGGCGGCGAGCGACTTGGCGGTCTGCTCGCCGGTGACCAGGAGGTGGTGCAACCGCGCCACTCCGGTGACGACCCACTCGCAGGCGAAGTCCGACGCGGCGCCGTCGGGGTTGCCCGCGCAGTAGGCCGCCTGACCACGCCAGTAGGTGTCCAGGTTGTCGACGGTGTGGGCCCGCAGGAGGGCGTCGTCGGTCCAGAGGTCGAGAGTCTCGAGGGGTGGCCCGGTCACGGTGACGCCGTGCCGGGCCAGCTCGTGCCAGGCGACCGGCCCGATCTCGAAGCGACCCCGCTCGACGAAGTCGTGCTCGAACACCGTCGGCACGTCCGGGCAGCGATCCGGTGGCGCGGCGAGATCGGAGGCCAGCAGGTGCGGGCCGTCGAGGTACGGCGAGCCGCCGTGCCGCTCCGCCACCACCTGGTGGGCGTGGCCCAGAGCGGCGAGCTCGACCGGGCCGGGGCGGGCGGCCAGCGTCGCGAAGAAGTCCACGTCGCTGTGCCCCTCGACCCACTCGCCGAAGCCGATGCCGCCGTGCAGGTAGAGCCCGGTGACCAGGCCGTCGGGCACGGCCGAGAGGAACGTCGTACAGACCGCCTCGACCGGCGCGGGCAGGGAGGCCGCAGTCACGCGGTGAGGGACATCGGCCCGTAGACGTCGCGGTCGTGCTCGACCAGCGTCACCGACGCGACGCCGGCCGCGGACAGCTCGGTCCAGATCTCGCCGACCCACGACTCGGCATCGGCCTGCGAGGCGAAGCGCTGGTCGGAGTACTCCTCCGGGACGCGGGCCTCACCACCGTCGGCGTCGTGCAGCCGCCACCACCAGGGCCGCTCGGCGGCCGGGGGCGGGCGGAAGGTCGCGGGCTGCTCAGGGAGATTCACGATTCACGCACCGAGGTGTCGACGAACGGGAGCTTGGTCGAGGCGAAGATCTCGCGGCGGGTCCGGATCTGCACGCCGAGCTCGGCCTCCGCGTCGACGAAGGTCGGCACCAACGCCATCCCGATCCCCTTGCGCAGGGTCGGGGAGAACGTGCCGGAGGTGATCTCGCACAGGGGTACGTCGGGGGCCAGGCTGACGCTCATGCCGGGCCGCGGGATGCCGCGCTCCAGCGCGACCAGCCCGCGCAGCTTGCGCACCGGGCCGGCCTCCTTCTCCGCGACCAGCGGGTCACGACCCCAGAAGGCGCCCTTCTTCCAACCCACGGCCCAGCCGAGGTTGGCCTGGTTGGGCGTGACGTCGATGGTGATGTCCTGCCCGTGCAGGGGGTAGCCCATCTCGGTGCGCAGCGTGTCGCGGGCACCCAGCCCGCACGCCAGCATCCCGAGCGGCTCGCCCGCGGCCAGCAACGCGTCCCACAGGTCGCCGGCGACCTCGTTGAGGGCGATCAGCTCGTAACCGCGCTCACCGGTGTAGCCGGTGCGGCAGACCACGACGCCGGTGTCGTGGAACTCCGCCTCGACGAACGACATGTACTCGTGACCGGAGGGGAAGCCGATCGCGTCGAGGACCTCGTCGGACTTCGAACCCTGCACCGCGAGCACGGCGTACTGGGTGTGGTGGTCGAGGATCCTGATGCCCTCGGGTGCCGTCGCGGCGAGCCGGCGGCACACCTCGGCGGAGTTGGCTGCGTTGGGCACGAGCAGCACGTGCTCGTCGTCGTGGAAGTAGGCGATCAGGTCGTCGACGATGCCGCCGGTCGCGTCGTCGCAGCACAGCGTGTACTGCGCTTTGCCGGGCCGGATCTTGGCGAGGTCGTTGCTCAGCGTCGCGTTGACGTAGGACGCCGCCCCGGGCCCGGTCACCATCACCTTGCCGAGGTGGCTGACGTCGAAGACGCCCACGGCCTCGCGCACGGCGGTGTGCTCGGCGACCACGCCGGTGGGGTACTCCAGCGGCATCGACCAGCCGCCGAACTCCGCGAGCTTGGCGCCCAGCGCGACATGCCGGTCGTGCAACGGCGACTGCAGGAGCTGCGCTCCCGCGCTGGTCTCGTCGGCCATGTCCGCGAACCTACACCGGCTCGTGCGTAGCGGCTGGGATGCCGCACCCGGATGGCTATCCTGCCCCCGTGACCTCCTACCACCTCCGCGGCGCGAGCCCGGCCAAGACTCGGGCCGACGCCGTCGTCGTCGGCGTGGTGAAAACGTCGAAGGGGGTGTCCCTCGCCACCGGCGGCGAGGACGTCGCCGACGCGTTCGGCCGCTCCCTGCGTCCCCTGCTCAGCACCCTCGGGTTCAGCGGCAAGGCGGGTGAGGTCGCCCGCATCCCGACCGGCGGCAAGCTCGCCAGCCCCCTGCTGGTGCTGGTGGGCATGGGGCCGGCGACCGACGACCGCGCCGCCACCCTGCTCGCCGTACGTCGTGCGGCCGGCGTCGCGGCCCGGTCCACCGCCAACGCCGCGTCGGTCGCGCTGGCCCTGCCGGCCGAGGACACCGCGTTGATCCGCAACGTCACCGAGGGCTATGTGCTCGGGGGTTACACGTTCGGCCGCTACCTGTCCAAGACGCCCGACGCGAAGGCCGGCACGGTGACCGTGCTCAGCCCGCTCGCGCGACGTCAGGAGGCCGTCTCCGCGTTCGAGGAGGCACAGGTGCTCTCCGCCGCCGTCTGCGTGACCCGCGACTGGGTGAACACGCCCGCCGCCGACCTGACGCCCCCGAGGCTCGCCGACGAGATCGTCAAGGCGGCCAAGGGCACCAAGGTCAAGGTCAAGGTGATCGACGAGGTCGAGCTCGCGAAGCTCGGCTGCGGCGGCCTGCTCGGCGTCGGTGGCGGCTCCAGCGCCCTGCCCCGCCTGGTGGAGCTGACCTACATCCCCGCCGAACCGGTCGCCCACATCGCGCTGGTCGGCAAGGGGATCACGTTCGACTCCGGCGGACTGACCATCAAGCCGGGCAACGGCATGGAGACCATGAAGTGCGACATGGCCGGGGCGGCGGCGGTCGTCCAGGCCACGCTCGCCATTGCCGCGCTCGGGCTGCCGGTCAAGGTCTCGGCGTTCGCCTGCCTGGCCGAGAACATGGTCTCGGGCAGCGCGATGCGCCCCGGAGACGTGCTCACCATCTACGGTGGCCGCACGGTCGAGGTGCTCAACACCGACGCCGAGGGGCGGCTGGTGCTGGCCGACGGCCTGCAGCGTGCGGTCGAGCGCGAGCCCGACGTGCTCATCGACGTCGCCACCCTGACCGGTCACATGGTGATGGCGCTGGGCACCAAGGTGTCCGCCGTCTTCGGTGACGACGAGGTCGTCGAACCGCTGATCGAGGCCGGCCGCGAGTCGGGCGAGAAGCACTGGCCGATGCCGATCCCGGCCGACATCGTCGAGCGCGTGCACGGCAGCAAGATCGCCGACCTCGCCCAGCACGACTGGACCCGCTGGGGCGGCGGCCTGCTGGCGGCGGCGTTCCTGCGCGAGTTCACCGACGGGGTGCCCTGGGCGCACCTCGACATCGCCGGCCCGGGCTACAACTCCGGCTCGGCCGCGGGCCACCTGACCGGCGGCGGGACCGGGTTCGCCCTGACCACGCTGGTCGACTACGCCCGCGCGCTCAGCTCTCCCGACTCCGTCACTCCTGGGGCCGCTGGGAGCGCTGCTGACGCTTCTTCTGCAGCTTGATGTAGTCGCGCATCCGCTGCGGAATGCCGACGACTCCGGCCTCGTAGGCACGGATGCCGCGGCTCTGGCAGAACCGGTAGGCCCAGTCCGCCGAGGGCACCCGGCGCCGGGTGTACTCACCGTCCCAGGCGACCAGCAGGAGGGTCACGTCGCTGACCGCCGTGCGCGGCTCGACCCAGCCCTCGACCCCCTCGCGCGTGGACACGAAGTCGGCGAGATGCGCCTCGTCCTCGCCGCTCGACGCGCGCACCCGGGTCGAGCCGGTGCGTGCGGTGTCCCCCTGGGGACGGCGAAACCGCGTCCCGCGACCACTGCGTCCGAAGAACCTCACGGGACCAGTGTGCCAAGTGACCGGGTGCAGCGGCAGGATCTGCGCACGGGATCTCCTTGCAAGGGGCAGAGCAAAGAGTGCAAGGATGGGAAAGTGACCGATGGAGAGTTCGACGTACTCATTCTCGGGGCGGGATCGGGTGGTTACGCCTGTGCGCTGAGGGCCGCCCAGCTCGGCCTCTCGGTGGGTCTGGTCGAGAAGGGCAACCTGGGCGGCACCTGCCTCCACGTGGGCTGCATCCCGACCAAGGCGCTGCTCCACGCCGCCGAGGTGGCCGACCTCGCTCGCGACTCCGCGCAGTTCGGCGTGCAGGCCACCCTCGACGGCATCGACATGCCGGGCGTCAACGCCTACAAGGACAAGGTCGTGTCCCGGCTGTTCAAGGGGCTCAGCGGCCTGATCAAGGGCCGCGGCATCACCGTGATCGAGGGCGAGGGCCGGCTGACCGGGCCGAAGCAGGTGACGGTGGGTGACACGACGTACGCCGGGAAGCACGTGGTGCTGGCCTCCGGCTCCTACAGCAGGAGCCTGCCCGGCCTCGACCTGGACGGCGAGCGGGTGCTCACCTCCGAGCACGCCCTGCGGCTCGAGCGGGTGCCGGCCTCGGTGATCGTGCTCGGCGGCGGGGTGATCGGCTGCGAGTTCGCCAGCGTGTGGGCCAGCTTCGGCGCCGAGGTCACCATCGTCGAGGCACTCCCCCGCCTGGTCGCCGCCGAGGACGAAGCGTCGTCGAAGGCCCTCGAGCGCGCCTTCCGCAAGCGCAAGATCCAGCTCCGCACCGGCACGTCGTACCAGAGCCTGAAGGTCACCGACGACGGCGTCGCACTCACCGTCGAGGGAGGCGACGTGATCGAGGCCGAGCTGCTGCTGGTCGCCGTCGGGCGCGGACCGTCGACCGACGGGCTGGGGTACGACGAGCAGGGCGTCACCATGGAGCGCGGGTTCGTGCTCACCGACGACCGCTGCCGCACCAACCTCGACGGGGTCTACGCCGTCGGCGACATCGTGCCGGGGCTGCAGCTGGCCCACCGTGGCTTCGCGCAGGGCATCTTCGTGGCCGAGGACATCGCCGGGCTGGAGCCCGCCGCGATCGACGAGTCCGGCATCCCGCGGGTCACCTACAGCCACCCCGAGATCGCGTCGGTCGGGCTCAACGAGGACGCCGCCCGCGAGGCCTACGGCGAGGTCGAGACGCTGACCTACGACCTCGGGGGCAACGGCAAGAGCCAGATCCTCGGCACCCAGGGCTTCGTCAAGCTGATCCGGCGCTCCGACGGCCCTGTGGTCGGCGTCCACCTCGTCGGCGACCGCGTCGGGGAGCTGATCGGCGAGGCCCAGCTGATCTACAACTGGGAAGCCCACGCCGAGGACGTCGCGCCGCTCGTGCACGCCCACCCGACGCAGAACGAGGCACTCGGTGAGGCCCACCTCGCCCTGGCCGGCAAGCCCCTCCACGCCCACTCCTGACCACCCGACCCGAACACTTACGACTGCAGCCCGCGACGATATCGACACCAAGGAAGAGCGATCCTCATCATGGCTACCGAAGTCAACCTCCCCGAGCTCGGCGAATCCGTCACCGAGGGCACCGTCACGCGCTGGCTGAAGCAGGTCGGCGACCAGGTGGCCGTCGACGAACCGCTCCTGGAGGTCTCCACCGACAAGGTGGACACCGAGATCCCCTCACCGGTCGCGGGCACGCTGCTCGAGATCAAGGCCAACGAGGACGACACGGTCGAGGTGGGCGCGGTGCTCGCGGTGATCGGCGCGGCCGACGAGTCGCCCGGCGAGCAGGAGCCGGCCCCGGCCGAGCCGGAGCAGGCGGCCGAGGACGCGTCGGGCGACGACGCT
>JAWWPM010000417.1:0-9618 GCA_033854915.1 Nocardioidaceae bacterium | reverse complement strand
TCTCGCGCTCGGTGAGGGGCGAGTCGCCGACGACGAGGCTGTCCATGGCCAGGGCCGGGTCGACGACGCGCAGGCCCTGGTGCACCCGGCGGACCGCATCGGCCAGCTCGGCCGCGGGCGTGTCCTTCACGACGAACCCGCTGGCACCGGACTGCAGTGCCCGGCGCAGGAAGCCCGGCCTGCCGAACGTGGTCACGATCAGGACGCGGGTCGCGGGGGCCACGCGGCGTACCTCGGCGGCGGCGCTGATGCCGTCCAGCCCGGGCATCTCGACGTCGAGCAGGGCGACGTCGGGGCGGTGCTCGAGGACGGCGGGGACGACGGCGTCGCCGGAGGCGACCTCGGCCACCACCTCCAGGTCGGACTCGAGGCTGAGCAGGGCGGACAGGGCACCCCTGACGAGGGCCTGGTCATCGGCGAGCAGCAGCCGGATGGTCGCCTCGCTCACGAGCGGACGACCCGGAGGCTGTAGCCGGGCTGGAGGTCCGCGGTGATGACCTGGGCCCCCAGCGCCGAGGCGCGCTCGCGCAGACCCCGGAGTCCGGAGCCTGGGACGTCGCCCGCAGCCGGCCCTGCGCCGTCGTCTCGTACCTCGGCGGTGGTGGACGAGAGCACCACCTCGCACCAGGAGGCGCCTGAGTGGCGCAGCACATTGGTGACTCCCTCGCGCACCGTCCAGGCGAACAGGTCGCGCAGCTCGGTCGGCACGTCGTCCGCAGCACCCGGCACCTCGGCGCGGATCTCCGCGGCAGCCAGTGCGGTCCGCGCCCGGGCCAGCTCACCGGGCAGCGTGAGCTCGCGATAGCCCTCGACGGCACGGCGCACGTCGGCCAGGGCGTCGCGACTGAGGCGCTCGAGGTCGGCGAGCTCCACCCGGGCGCGTTCGGTGTCCACGTCGAGAAGGCGGTTGGCGAGCTCTGCCTTCACCGTGATCACGGTCAGGGAGTGGCCGAGGATGTCGTGGAGGTCGCGCGCGAAGCGCGTGCGCTCGTTCTCCACCGCGAGGGAGGCGTTCTCCTGATGGGCCACGATCAGGTCCAGGTTGCGGTGCATCATCGAGCCGATGCCCCAGACCGCCAGCGAGGCCGCGACGATCGAGAAGGCGAGCCAGCCAGCGCCGCTCCAGTCCGTGATCGTGACCGAGAGAACGACGTTCAGCGCGGCATCCAGCAGCACCAGCACGACGGCCACCCCCGTCGGGAAGACCATCACGGCAGAGACCGCGCAGTAGACGGAGGCGGCGGTCCCAGCCTGACCGACCAGCACCACCATCGCCGTGCCGAGCGCGGTGAGGGCGGCCATCCATGCGATCGCCTGCGGCAGGGGTGGACGCAGGACGAAGCGCGAGCGGTTGGTCCGCAGCATCACCCACAGCCACAGGTAGAGCACCCCGAAGGCGACCGTGACCAGCACCCCCGCGATGCCGCGCACCGAGGGCAGGTCGGACCAGGCAGCCGCCAGGGGCTGCGCCAGGAACACCAGCCAGATCGAGGCCATCCACGGGCCGAGGCGGCCGAGCGGGACCGGCACGGCGTCTCCGTCATGGTGGTCAGCCGCGGTCGACACGGTGTTCAGGCTAGTCATCTCAGACCCGGGCCGTGTCCCTGCTCATCCGCCACGCCGCGCCGGCCACGAACAGGGTCAGCCAGCCGACGAGGTTGATGATCCAGACCAGGTGGGGCGCGCCGCCGTACAGCGGCCAGCGGGCCAGCTGGGCAAGGCCGTAGATGGGCGTCGCAGCCGAGATGTGACCCATCACCGTGTCCGGCGAGATCGGGAACCAGAGCCCCCCGAGGGCCGCAAGGCCGGCCATCAGCGGGCCGAGCACCTGCATGACGTTCTCGCCGGGGAGCAGATAGCCCATGAACAGGCCGAAAGCGGCGAAGACGATCGAGCCGAACCACGCAATGATCGCGGCCAGGATCCAGACGTGGGTGGGCATCTCGGCCTGGCCGGTGAAGGCACCCACGACGTTGACCGCGATCACCGAGAGCGCGCCCAGGGCGAGCGCGACCATGGCCTTGGTCAGGATGTAGGCGATCGGGGACAGCGGCGTCAGCCGCAGCTGGCGGGACCAGCCCAGAGCCCGCTCGGTTGCGACCATCGCGCCGCCGCTGGTCGAGGCCAGCACCGCGCCGTACGCCGCCATGCTGATCAGGATGTAGGCCGAGACGTTGCCCGAGCCCTCGCGATCGGAGGAGTACTGGTTGTTGGTTCCGATGATCAGGTACAGCGCGACCGGCATGATCAGGGTGAACACCACGGTCCGCCGGTTGCGCATCATCCGCCGCAGCTCGATGCCGAGCATGGTCAGGTTGAAGCCGCCGAGCCTCGGGACCGCCCGGTCCTCGGCTTTGATGGTCGTGGTGGTCATCGGTCGTCCTCCGTGCTGCTGTCGTCGTCGTCGGACCCGGTCAGGCTGAGGAAGGCGTCCTCGAGCCCACGGCTGACGATCTCCAGGTCTCGTGCGTCGGTGTGGGTCAGGAGGTGGCGTGCCACCTCGTCGCTGTCCTTGGCGTGCACGAAGACGGTGTCTCCGCGGATGTCGACGGCGTCCACGCCCGGAAGGGCCCCGAGGGCGTGGGCGTCGGCGCCGGGCAGGGTCGCCCGGACCGTCCGGCCACTAGCCATGGCCTTGATCTCGCTGCCGGTGCCGTCGGCGACGATCCGACCGTGGCTGATCAGGATGATCCGGTCGGCGTACTGGTCGGCTTCCTCGAGGTAGTGGGTGGCGAAGAGGACCGTGCGGCCCTTCTCTGCGTCTGCGCGGATGGCCGACCAGAAGGCCCGCCGACCCTCGACGTCCATGCCCGTCGTGGGCTCGTCGAGCAGCAGCAGCGCGGGGTCCGGCAGGAGCGCCATCGCGAACCGCAGCCGCTGCTGCTCGCCGCCCGAGCACTTGCCGACCCGGCGGTCGGCGATCGCATCGATGCCGGCCGTGGCCAGCACCTCGTCGACCGATGCGGTGTCGGCGAACAGGCTGGCGGTGTACTGCACGGTCTCCCGGACGGTGAGGTCCTTGAGCAGGCCGCCGGTCTGCATCACCGCGGAGACCAGGCCGCGAGCGATCGCCTGGCGCGGCTGCATGCCCAGTACGTCGACGGTGCCCGAGGTGGGGTGCGACAGACCGAGGACCATGTCGATGGTGGTGGTCTTGCCCGCGCCGTTGGGGCCGAGGAAGGCGACGATCTCGCCCGGCTGGAGGGAGAGGTCGATGCCGCGCACGGCGTGCACGGAGCCGAAGTCCTTGGTGACTCCGGCGAGGTGGACCGCGGGCACCGGACCTGCCGGTGCGGTGCGGGTACCCGAGGTGGTCTCGATCTGTGTCATGGCCTCAGCCTGACGCACACCCGGCTCCGGAGCCTCACACAGCGGTCATGAGTTGCCCGTGACGTTTGTCAGGGGACTGAGCTCAGAAGGTGTGCTCCGCGTCGGGGAACGTGCCGGCCTTGACCTCCGCGTCGTACGCACGGGCAGCGCGCAGGAGCTCGCCGTGGAGGTCGGCGTACTGCTTGACGAAGCTCGCCATCCGGCCGGTGCGCAGCCCGAACGCGTCCTGCCAGACCAGCACCTGCCCGTCGCACTCGACGCCTGCCCCGATGCCGATGGTGGGGATCGTCAGCTCCTTGGTGACCTGGGCGGCCACGTCACCGGGGACCATCTCCAGCACGACCGCGAACGCGCCGGCGTCCTGGACCGCGTGCGCGTCGGCCAGCACCCGCTCGGCCGCGTCGCCGCGGCCCTGGACCCGCGGGCCACCGAGGGCGTGCTCGCTCTGGGGGGTGAAGCCGATGTGGGCCATCACCGGGATGCCGCCCTGATGGAGCCGGGTGATCTGGGCCGCCATCTCGACCCCGCCCTCGAGCTTGACGCAGTGGGCGAGGCCCTCCTTCATGAACCGCACGCCGGTGGCGTAGGCCTGCTCGGGGGAGCCCTGGTAGGAGCCGAACGGCAGGTCGCCGACCACGAGGGCGCGCCGGACCGACCGGCTGACCGCCCGGGTGAGGGGGAGCAGCTCGTCGACGGTGACCGGGACCGTGGTCTCGTTGGCGTAGACGTTGTTGGAGGCCGAGTCGCCGACGAGGAGCACGTCGATGCCCGCCTCGTCGAAGGTCGCGGCGGCGTACTGCTCGTAGGCGGTCAGCATCGAGAACTTCTCGCCGCGCTCCTTGAGCTGCCGCAGCGTATGGGTGCGGACGCGCTTGACGGGGGTCGAGGTGCGGGCCGGGCCGGCGTCGTACGGCGCGGCGACCTCATCGGACTGAGACATGCTCGGGCTCCTTGCGTGTCGTCGCAGCTCCCTGATGGAGTCCACGCAACGCCTTCAGGCTAGTCAGGTCCGGCGCGGTTGCCGCCTGTGTCGCTGGTCACTCGCGCTCCAGCTCGTCGAGGAGGCCGCCGAACGCGATCTCGTCGTCGGGGCCGCCGGGGTGCGGTGCGGCGAACCGCGCGGCGTACTGGCTGATCTCGTCGAGCCGCCACTCGAGGTCGAACAGCTCGAGCATCTCGGGGTCCGCCTCGGTCGCGACGCCCGCGTCGGCCAAGGTGCGCAGGTCGCGTTCGGCCGGGGCCAGCCGGAGTGACTCCCAGTCGACGAGGAGCCGGCCGTGGGAAGCGAGCAGCTGGTTGCCGCTGTGCGGCTCGCCATGAGTGGCGACCCAGGCGCGTCCTCCGGCCACCTCGGCGAGGTGGTGGTAGCGCTGGGTCCACCGGTCGAGGTCGGCCAGGTGACGTCGTACGGCGTCGCGAGCGGTGTCGGCGTAGGGGCCGGGACCCCAGGCTCGGGCGACGAGTGCGGCAGTCGCCTCCGCGAAGTCGGACTCGACGAGTGGCCGCCAGCGGGGGAGGCCCGCCGGGGGCGTGGTGGCGTGGAGTCGGGCGAGCGCCGCCGACGTCCAGGGGCCGTCGAGGGGTCCGCCGCTCTCGCCGGAGACCCACGGCGTGCAGCTCAGGGCACGGCCCCGCAGGGGCACGGTGAACGCACCACCGGTGGCCGGCAGCGGTGCCAGTACGAAGGCCAAGCCCTGGTCGTGCAGGGTTGGGGCACCGACGTACGCGGCCTCGAGCGACTCTGCGCTGTGATGCGGCGCGAGCCCGTCCAGGGTGACGAACAGCCGAGGAACCGCGTCGCCGTACGCCGCCCAGTGGTGCGCGCCGAAGCCCAGGGGCAGGTGCGCGACCTCGGCGATGTCGCCGTCCCAGTGCTCGCGGACGGCGTGCAAGAGGTCGCGGTCGGCCAGGTCGGGCGGTGGCTCACGCATCGGTGGAGCGGCTGGCCCGCAGCCGGTCGAAGGCCCGGTCGGCGGGTGGCCTGCGGATCAGCTCCAGGAGCGCGGCGGTCGGCTCGTCGGGGCCGTAGGTGGTGTCGACGCTCAGGTCACAGTCGCCGTGCTGGAACACCTGGCGCGCCTGGGTGGCCGCGGTGCCGGGCTCGCGCTCGCCGCGCGCCTTCTCGCGGCGCTTGAGCTCCTTGGGAGAGCACATGACGTGGACCAGCAGCACGTCGAGTCCGACGCTCAGGCCGAGCAGGTCGTCGAGGCGCCAGGGCTCGTTGAGGACGTGGTCGGCGAGCACGTCGCAGCCGCACGCGGCGGCGCCGACCACCGCGCGGTGGTACGCCGCGCGGGTGCGGTGGAACACGTCGTCCCACTGGCGCTGGCTGAGCCGGCCGTCCGGGCGGGTGCGGATCTGGTGGAACAGGTCGACCGGCAGCACGAGCCAGGGTGTGGGCATCCGCCGGGCGACGGCCTGGGTCAGCGTCGTCTTGCCCGCGCTCGAGGGTCCGTTGAGGAGCACGATCCGACCCGACGCCATGTGCCGACGCTATCGAGCGCCGGGTGTGGGCGCCGTACCGAGGCGAGTAACCGACCGTTGAGGCGTCTGGACACCCCGTTGGAACGGTCGGGTAGTCCACCGAAGGGTCGGTTACTCGGGGTACGACGCCGGGGAGGGCGGTGCGGAAGCGCGGCATCCCTAGACTGGAGGGGTGGAGTTCTACTCGGCCTACGCGCAGGGTTTCGCACGCGTCGCGGCGTGCACGATCCCGGTCGCCCTGGCCGACCCGGCGACCAACGCGCAGACGGTGCTGGCGCAGGCACGTGAGTGCCACGCCGAGGGCGTCGCGATCGCGGTGTTCCCCGAGCTGTGCCTGTCGGGCTACTCCATCGAGGACCTGCTGCTCCAGGACACCCTGATCTCTGCGGTCGACGAGGCGATCCGCACGATCGTCGAGGCCTCGGCCGACCTGCTGCCGGTCCTGGTCGTGGGGGCGCCACTGGTGCACGGCACCCGGCTCCTCAACTGCGCGGTCGTGATCAAGGGCGGCCGGATCCTCGGCGTGGCCCCGAAGTCCTACCTGCCCAACTACCGCGAGTTCTACGAGCGCCGCCACTTCGCCCCCGGCGACGACCTCAGGGGTACGACGGCGCGGGTCGCCGGCGCGGACGTGCCGCTCGGCCCCGACCTGATCTTCACCGCCACCGACCTGCCCGACCTCCGGCTCCACGTGGAGATCTGCGAGGACATGTGGGTGCCGGTGCCACCCAGCGCCGAGGCTGCCCTGGCAGGTGCCACCGTGCTTGCCAACCTGTCGGGCAGCCCGATCACCATCGCTCGCGCCGAGGACCGACGGCTGCTGGTGCGCAGCGCCAGCTTCCGCGGCAACGCGGCCTACGTGTTCGCCGCGGCCGGCCAGGGGGAGTCGACCACCGACCTGTCGTGGGACGGCCAGACCATGGTCTACGAGTGCGGCGACCTGCTCGGCGAGAGCGAACGCTTCCCCGACGGCCCCAGGCGCACCGTGGTCGACGTCGACCTCGACCGCGTCCGGCAGGAGCGGCTGCGGCAGGGGACCTACGACGACAACCGGCGGACGTTCGGTGGCGAGCGCCCCTTCCGGACTGTCGGGTTCGAGCTCACGCCGCCCACCGGCGACATCGGGCTCCGGCGCAGGCTCGACCGCTTCCCGTTCGTGCCCGACGACGTCGAGAGGCTGGCGCTCGACTGCTACGAGGCCTACCACATCCAGGTCGCCGGGCTGGTCCAGCGGATCCAGGCGATCGGCGCGCCCAAGGCCGTGATCGGCATCAGCGGCGGCCTCGACTCGACGCACGCGCTGATCGTCGCGGCAAGGGCCATGGACCAGCTGGGTCGTCCGCGCAGCGACGTGCTCGCCTTCACGATGCCGGGCTTCGCGACCGGTGACACCAGCAGGTCGCTGGCGACCCGGCTCGCAGGGTCGCTCGGGGTGACCTTCGAGGAGATCGACATCAAGCCCGCGGCCGAGCAGCTGCTCAAGGACCTCGACCACCCGGCCGCCGACGGCGGCACGACGTACGACGTGACCTACGAGAACGTCCAGGCCGGCCTGCGCTACGACTACCTCTTCCGGCTGGCCAACCAGCGCGGCGGGATCGTCGTCGGCACCGGTGACCTGAGCGTGCTGGCGCTGGGCTGGTGCACCTACGGTGTCGGCGACCAGATGTCGCACTACAACGTCAACGCCGGGGTGCCGAAGACCCTGATCCAGCACCTGATCCGCTGGGTGATCGACAGCGGGCAGCTCGACAGCGACGACGCGAACTCCGTGCTTCGCGAGGTGCTCGAGCAGGAGATCACCCCCGAGCTGATCCCGACGCTCGAGGGTCAGAAGGCCCAGTCGACCGAGGACACCGTCGGTCCCTATGCGCTGCAGGACTTCACGCTGTACCACGTGCTGCGGCGCGGCTACCGGCCCAGCAAGATCGCGTTCCTGGCGTGGCACGCCTGGCACGACGCGGAGACGGGGGAGTGGCCGCCGGGCTACCCGGAGCAGACGCGCCCGTCGTACGACCTGGCCACGATCCGGCACTGGCTCGAGGTGTTCTGCCGGCGCTTCTTCGCCAGCCAGTTCAAGCGCAGCGCCCTGCCCAACGGACCCAAGGTGTCCCCGGGCGGCACCATGAGCCCGCGCGGCGACTGGCGGATGCCGAGCGACGCGGCGGCCACGGCGTGGCTCGCCGAGATCGAGGCCAACGTCCCGTCGTCCTGACGGCACAACCTTTTCGGTTCGCCCGCTGTCCCAGAGCACGTAACGGTCCGCACGGGCCGCCGCGAACTCGAAGGAGCAGACATGACTCGGGTACGACGCCTGGCAGCCGTCGCGGTGACACTGGTCGCCGCGGCGCTCGCCACCACGCAGGGTCAGGCCCACGCCGTCAGCGACGGCGGCTCCAACGGTGGGGCCGACCGGGCCCTGGCCACGACCAGCCTCCGCATCCACGTCACCGGCTGCAACCGGTGCACGCTCAGCCTGCAGCACGCGGTGAACGGGCAGCTCAAGGTGTGGACGTCGAAGCCACAACGGATCGGTGCCGACGAGGTGGCCACCTACCGGATGCTCACCTCCCGCACCCACGGACTGTCGTTCGTGCTGCGTGCGCCGTGGGCGGGCAACACCGGCGCCGTACCCAACCTCGTGACCCGCTACCGCGGCCAGCAGATCGACAACGTCGTCACCGTCGCCGAGGCCCGCCAGGGCACGCACGCCGAGGGCTGCTGGGCCGGGACCTCCGTCGACTCGGTGCGGCTGAGCTTCCACGTCGCGCGGGTGCGCGCCAAGACCCTCGACGGTCAGCCGACGCAGATCCCGCTGGCGTACGCGACGCACGCGATGTCGAGCTGGAGGCCGATGGTGAAGACCTACAAGGGCACCATCGCCAACCAGGACGCGTTCTACTGCACGAAGCCGAAGACCACCAAGGTCACCTTCGCTGCCCCCGGTTGCAGCGGCTGCGAGATCGGCGTCATGAACGGTGCCTTCCGGGTCGAGAACACCTGGGCGGGAGGGCCCAAGATCGTGAAGACCGACACGGTCAGCTTCCGGGTCCCCCGCCCGCTCACGCGCGGGATATCCGCGACCGTGCTGGCGCCCTGGGAGGGTGCTACCGGCTACACGACGGTGGTCGCGTGGCGGTACCCCGGACACGAGCCGGGCGATCCGGTCACCTTCCCGGACGCCCGATCTCAGACCGCGGGCTCACCGTGCTGGGGCGGGACGACCGCGGCCGACCTGACCATCCCGCTCACCGTCCGCAAGGTCACCGTGCCCGGCACCACCGGCCCGACCGACGGCACCATCGCCTACGCCCACGTCACGCAGTCCTGGCTGCGGCCCCTGCTGCCCGCCGGCAAGGGCGTGCTCGGCTCGCAGGCGGTCATCACCTGCCGAAAGTAGGTGCCCGGGCCTCGTGTAACCGACCGTTGACTGCACTGGTCACCCCGTTCGAACGGGGTGACCAGTGCGTCGAACGGTCGGTTACACGGCTTGAGGGGCGCGGGGCGCGCAACATCGCCGTAACACGCCTGCGACACACTGGCGCGCATGGGCAAGCAGGAAGACTTCGTGCTGCGCGCGCTCGAGGAGCGCGACGTCCGGTTCGTCCGGCTGTGGTTCACCGACGTGCTCGGGTTCCTCAAGTCGGTGGCGGTCGCGCCGGCCGAGCTGGAGGGCGCGTTCGACGAGGGCATCGGCTTCGACGGCTCGGCGATCGAGGGCTTCGCCCGGGTCTACGAGTCGGACATGCTCGCCAAGCCCGACCCGTCGACGTTCCAGATCCTCCCGTGGCGCGGTGAGGGGCC
>JAWWPM010000416.1:0-4436 GCA_033854915.1 Nocardioidaceae bacterium | reverse complement strand
AGATCGCCTTCGACGGGCTCCAGCGCTCCACCCGCTACCCCGGGGGACTCGCGCTGCGCTTCGCACGGGTCGTGCGCTACCGCGACGACAAGTCCGCCGACGAGGCCGACACGATCGAGACCGTGCGAGGCCTCGCCACGGGTGCCACACTGCCGTCGTGACAGACGTCTTGGCGATGGCCCTCCGCACCGGCAACTGGGGACCGCTGCTCTACGAGCTCGGGCCGCACTCCCAGGTGAGGCTGGAGCTCGCCCCGGACGACCGGCCCGGTGTCGCGTTCCGGATCGTCGACGGGCTGCCCGACGTGCCCCGCGAGCTCACGGCGGCTGATGTCGTCGAGATAATCGTGGCCGCGCCGTCCGGCAGGCCGCGCCTGAAGCTCACGCCGCCGACCGGCACGGTCGAGTGGCAGCACGTGCCCACCGGCGAGGGCGCCTGGGAGCTCCGGATCGAGTGCACTGACCAGCGTTCCCTCCACCTCTACTCGCTGGGCGGCACGCCGTTCCCGTCCGACGCTGACCTGGAGTCGCTGGCCTCGGTCGTGGTCCCGGCCGGCTGACGCGTGCGGCGTTGCGCTCCCGCACATGGGCCCGCTCTCAGGCACGGAGAACGCCGCCCCGGCCGGATCCTCGCCTGAGCGACGAAGCGTGGCCGGGTAGGTTCGGCGACACGAGCAACCGGGAGGACCACACGTGATCGAGCTGACCAGGGGCCAGGAGCTGGCGCTGGCGACCGACGAGGGGCGGCCGCTGGTCCGGCTGCAGATGGGGCTGGGCTGGGACAAGGAGCGCGGCGCCGGGTTCATCGGCAGCGGTCGTCCCGATGTGGACCTCGACGCGACGGCCGTGCAGTTCGCGGACGGCCAGCTGTTCGACATCGCCTTCTACAACCACCTCGAGACCCGCGACGGCTCGGTCGTGCACCTCGGCGACAACATCAGCGGGCGTGGCGAGGGCGACGACGAGCGACTCTCCGTCGACCTGAGCCGGGTCTACGCCAAGGTCGACGCGATCCTGTTCCTGGTCAGCAGCTACCAGGGCCACGACCTCGACTGGATCGACAACGCCTACTGCCGTCTCGTCGACGAGCACGACGTCGAGTTGGCCCGCCTCACTCTCACCGACGGCACCCCACGGACCGGCCTGGTGATGGCCAAGCTCTTCCGCGACGGCGATGGCTGGCGGCTGCGCGCGATCGGGGAGGGAGTGGCGGTCACCGTGCCCACCGACTCGATCGACCGCCTGACCCGCTTCCTCTGACCGACACTCCAGCGACAAGCGTGCAACTGCGAGTTGCACAGTCGTACGATGCGGGCATGCCGACCAGCGCGGACCGGCCCGAGGGACGTCGCAGCACCACCGCCGTACGACGTCGAGCGCGGGAATCCGCGATCCTGGCGGCCACCCGCACCCTGTTCGACGAGCGGGGGGTGGCCGACGCGCAGATCGAGGACATCGCCCGCGCCGTCGGGATCAACCGCGCGATCGTCTACCGGCACTTCACCGGCAAGGAGGAGCTCTTCGCGCTCGCCCTCGTGGGCTACCTCGACGAGCTCGCCGCTGCCTTGGCCGACGCCGCCGCCGCGAGCTCCGCGCCGCCCACCCAGCTGGCCGCACTGGTCTCGACGTTCGTGGACTACGGCGTCGCGCACCCGGCGTTCGTCGACTGCGCCCACAGCCTGATGCGGCGCACCGGTCACGAGCTCTTCGACGAGATCTCCGAGGGGGCCATGCTCCGCCTGGGCCGGGCGATCGCGGCCTGCCTGGCGACCTTGCGCAAGACCCTCGAGGCCGGCGTCACCGCCGGCGACTTCAAGGTCGACGACACAGTGCTGCTGGCGAACACGCTCTACGCCACGGGTCTGGGCGGGCTCCAGCTGGCCCGGGTCGGGCTGGTCATCGACGAGGCCTCCCCCGGCGTACCCCACGTCGGGCGCATCGGGGCCGAGCAGGTCAAGGCGCTGCTGCTCACCTCGGCGCTGGCGATGGCCCGCGGCTGAGGTCGAGCCCGTTCGGGAAAACGCGGAATGATCCGCGGACACGCCCGGGCGACCGGCAAAGCGTTCCGCGTTTTCCGTTCCCCGGCCGGGCTCAGCGCTCGAGGATGGCCGTGACGCCCTGTCCGCCGGCGGCGCAGATGGAGATCAGCGCGCGACCCGAGCCCTTCTCGGCGAGGAGCTTGGCGGCGACGTTGAGGATCCGGCCGCCGGTGGCTGCGAACGGGTGGCCCGCCGCCAGGGACGAGCCGTTGACGTTGAGCTTCGACCGGTCGATCTCCCCGAGCGGGGCGTCGAGCCCGAGGCGCTCCTTGGTGAAGACCGGATCGTCCCAGGCCTTCAGCGTGGCCAGCACCTGGGAGGCGAAGGCCTCGTGGATCTCGTAGAAGTCGAAGTCCTGCAGGGTGAGCCCGTTGCGCGCCAGCAGCCGCGGTACGGCGTACGCCGGGGCCATGAGCAGGCCCTCGTTGCCGTGCACGAAGTCGACCGCCGCGGTCTCGTGGTCGACCAGGAACGCCAGCGGGTCCAGATCGTGCGCGGCGGCCCACTCCTCCGACGCGAGCAGCACCGCGGAGGCGCCGTCGGTCAGCGGCGTGGAGTTGCCGGCGGTCATGGTGGCGCCCTCGCCCTTGCCGAAGACGGGCTTCAGCTTCGCCAGCGACTCCACCGACGAGTCCGGCCGCAGGTTCTGGTCGCGGTCCAGACCCCGGAACGGCGTGACCTGGTCGTCGAGGAACCCGGCGTCGTACGCCGCGGCGAGGTGCTGGTGCGACAGCGCGGCGAGCTCGTCCTGCTCCTCGCGGCCGACCCGCCACTCCAGCGCGGTCAGTGCGGCGTGCTCCCCCATCGACATCCGGGTGCGGGGCTCGCCGTTCTGCGGGATCGACAGGCCGATGTCGGTCGGCCGGATCTGCGCCAGCGCCGTCAGCTTCCCCCGGGTGTCGCGCGCGGCGTTGACCTTCATCAGCTTCTTGCGCAGCTTGTCGCTGATCGCGACCGGCGCGTCGGAGGTGGTGTCGGTGCCGCCGGCGATGCCGGCCTCGATCGTGCCCAGCGCGATCTTGTCCGCCACGATCGCCGCGGCCTGGAGGCCCGTGCCGCAGGCCTGCTGGATGTCGGTGGCCGGGGTCTCGGGGGCGAGCCTCGAGCCGAGCACCGACTCACGGGTCAGGTTGAAGTCGCGCGAGTGCTTGAGCACGGCCCCGGCCACGACCTCACCGACCCGCTCCCCCTCGATCCCGAAGCGGGTCACCAGCCCGTCGATCGCGGCGGTGAGCATCTCCTGGTTGGAGGCGTCGGCGTACACGCTGTTGGACCGGGCGAAGGGAATGCGGTTGCCGCCGAGCACGGCGACCCGACGGGTCTGCGAGTTCATGGCCCATATCCTTGTGCCTCGAGCCGCCTCATCCAATGCAATGAGCGCCACATCACGAAATGTGGACCCTGAGTTACACATCGGGTTACATGAGTGGTCCCGACCGGCTCGACGCGCGCCACGCCCAGGAGAGGACCCCATGACCGACCGTTACCAGGACTTCGTGTCCTCCCCCGTCGGCAGGCTGATGGTGAAGAACCTCGGCCTGCCCAACCCGGTCGCCCTCGAGCGCTACGTCGCGGGGGCACCGCTGGTGGACGGCACGGTCGTGGTCGGCGGCACCGGTCGCTTGGTCGAGTCGCTGCCAGGCATCCTCGACACGATGGGCATCGCCTCCGTGGCGACCACCGACGCCGCGACCCGCTACAAGGGCCTGGTCTTCGACGCCACCGGCCTCACCGACCCCGGAAAGCTGGTCGCGCTCCGCGACTTCTTCGCCCCCCTGATGCGCAGCCTGCAGACCTGCTCCCGGCTGGTGGTCATCGGCACCCCGCCCGAGCTGGTCTCGGGCGAGGAGCGGATCGCGCAGCGCGCACTCGAGGGCTTCACCCGGAGCCTGGGCAAGGAGGTCGGCCGCGGCGGCACCGCCCAGCTGGTCTACGTCGCCGACGGTGCGGAGGGCGGCGTGGCCTCGACCCTCGGCTTCCTGCTCTCGCCCAAGTCGGCCTACGTCTCCGGTCAGGTGGTCCGGGTCGGGACCTCGGCCACCGAGCCGGCCGAGGAGACCGACTGGCAGCGCCCGCTGGCGGGCAAGGTCGCATTGGTGACCGGCGCCGCCCGTGGGATCGGGGAGCAGATCGCGCGGGTGCTGGCGCGCGACGGCGCGACGGTCGTCGGGGTCGACGTACCCCAGGCGGCGAGCGACCTGATCACGCTGACCAAGGAGCTCGACGGCGACTACCTCACGCTCGACATCACCGCCAAGGACGCCCCGAAGCGGATCGCCCAGCACCTCACCACCGCGCACGGAGGCGTCGACATCGTCGTGCACAACGCGGGGATCACCCGCGACAAGCGCCTCGCCAACATGGACCAGAGCCGCTGGAGCTCGGTGATCGACGTCAA
>JAWWPM010000415.1:0-8039 GCA_033854915.1 Nocardioidaceae bacterium | reverse complement strand
GGGCGGCGACTACCTCCTCGGCCCCACCCACGAGGAGATGTTCACCCTCGTCGTGAAGGACCTCTACTCGTCCTACAAGGACCTGCCCCTGTCGATCTACCAGATCCAGACCAAGTACCGCGACGAGGCGCGGCCTCGGGCCGGGCTGCTGCGCGGGCGCGAGTTCATCATGAAGGACGCCTACACCTTCGACATCGACGACGCCGGCCTCGACGTGGCGTACCAGCAGTTCCGCGACGCCTACATCCGGATCTTCGACCGGCTCGGCTTCGACTACGTCATCGTCAAGGCGCAGTCGGGGGCGATGGGCGGCTCGAAGTCCGAGGAGTTCCTCGCCACCGCGGCGGTCGGCGAGGACACCTACGTGCGCTGCACGAACTGCGACTACGCCGCCAACGTCGAGGCGGTCTCGGTCCCGGTGCCGGCTCCGGTGGCGTACGACGGGGCGCCCGCGGCGCACGCCGAGCAGACCCCCGACACCCCGACCATCGAGACCCTGGTCGACCACCTCAACGAGAGGTTCCCCCGCGACGACCGGCCGTGGCGCGCCTCGGACACCCTGAAGAACGTCGTCTTCTCGGTGCGGCTGCCCGACGGCACGGTCGAGGCGCTGGCGATCGGGCTCCCCGGCGACCGCGAGGTGGACGAGAAGCGACTGGAGTCCCAGCTCGGCGAGGGGGCCGTGTTCGAGCCGTTCGGCGAGGCCGACTTCGCCTCCCGGCCCACCCTGGCGAAGGGCTACATCGGGCCCGGAGCGCTGGGGGAGAAGCAGCCCGCCGGCGTGCGCTACCTCGTCGACCCCCGCGTCGTCGAGGGCACCCGCTGGGTGACCGGCGCGGACGTGTCCGGCAGCCACGTGCTCGACCTGGTGGCCGGTCGTGACTTCAACGCGGACGGCGTGATCGAGGTGGCCGAGGTGCGCGACGGCGACGCCTGTCCCAACTGCGCGGACGGGACCCTGGTCTCCGCACGCGGCATCGAGATGGGCCACATCTTCCAGCTCGGCCGGCTCTACGCCGAGGCCCTGGGGCTGCAGGTGCTCGACGAGAACGGCAAGCTGGTCACGGTCACGATGGGCTCCTACGGCATCGGACCCTCGCGGGCCGTCGCCGCCATCGCCGAGGGCACGCTCGACGACATCGGCCTGTGCTGGCCCCGCAACGTCTCGCCGGCCGACGTGCACATCGTGGCGACCGGCAAGGACACGGCGATCTTCGAGGCCGCGGCGAGGTTGGCCGACGACCTGCGCGACCGCGGCGTGACCGTGCTGTACGACGACCGGCCCAAGGTCAGCCCCGGCGTGAAGTTCAAGGACGCCGAGCTGATCGGGGTGCCCACCATCGTCACCGTCGGCCGCGGGTTGGCCGACGGGGTCGTCGAGGTCAAGGACCGCCGTACCGGTGAGCGGCACGACGCACCCGTCGCCGACGCTGCCGCCCACCTCGCCGACCTTGTTGGACGCTGACCCGGCAGAAGTGCACGCCGTAGAGCGCTGACCCGGCAGAAGTGCCACGCTCACCAGTGGTGTAGTGCTGCCGGGTCGGAGCTTCGTGGGGGTGTGCTTCTGCCGGGTCGGCGCGGAGCCCTGACGCTACGGTCGGGGAGTGGACCTGGATGCGGTGCTCTTCGACTGGGGCGGGACGCTGACGCGCTGGCACGACGTGGACTTCCACGCGGAGTCGACGGCGCTGGCCGCGGCGGCGGTCGACCACGGGCTCGACGCGACGGCCGCCAGCGCCCGGCTCCATCAGGCGGGCCAGACGGTGTGGGGCCGCTCGCGCGACCACCAGCAGAGTGCGACGGTGTCCGACCTGTTCGAGGAGGCGGGGCTCGGGCACGATCCCGACCTGCTGACGGCCTACCGCGACTTCTGGGAGCCGCACACGCTGACCGATCCGGAGGCGGGGCCGATGTTCGAACGCCTCCGCGAGGCGGGGCTGCGCGTCGGGGTGCTGTCCAACACGATCTGGCCGCGCGCCTGGCACGTGGAGTTCTTCGAGCGAGACGGCGTCTACGACCTGATCGACGGCGACGTCTACACCAGCGAGATCCCGTGGACGAAACCGTCGCCGCACGCCTTCCGGGCCGCCATGGACGCGGTCGGGGTGAGCGACCCCGCACGTTGCGTCTACGTCGGCGACCGGCTGTACGACGACATCTGGGGCGCCCATCGGGCCGGCCTGCGCGCGGTCCACATCCCGCTCAGCAGCATCCCGGTCGAGCAGGTCGGCCACAGCGAGGGGACCCCCGACGGAGTGGTCCACACCCTCGACGAGCTGCCCGACCTGTTGAGAAGTGCAACCTTCTGCATTGCAAGAACATGAGGCACGAAGGTTCAGACAGGCGGAGGGCCCGCGTTGCATGATTGTGCACAGATGGTCGTGGGCATACCCCCTAGCTCTCGACCGTGGCCAGTTCCCCCCAAATTGGCCGCAGCGATCTGGTGCTCCGGGGGATGTCTCGGGAATTCCTCGGAGCACCAGACGCCCAGACCGCTCGGGCGGGTGGGTGTCTCACCGATCAGCTGCCGGGGATCTCGGTGTCCATCCCCGGCAGCGGTTCGGCTGCTCCGCCGAAGCCGAGCTCCGAGGTCGCTGTCGCGATCAGCGCGGTCACGGCCCACGCACGGGTCGCCCCCGTGCTCGCCGCGACCAGCGCGCCGTACGTCGTGAGGCAGGCGCGCTCGACCCGCAGCGCCGCCGACGCCACCTGGCCGGGCGTGACCAGGTCGCGGGTCACCGCGTAGGCAGGCTCGGCCGGCACCGGGTCCGCTCCCGCCGCGGCGACGAGGGCCTCAAGCGCGTCGCGCCGTGTGCGGTGGACGTCGTACGACGTGCTGATGGCGGCGCGCAGGACCGGCGTCGGCAGGTGCGCCGCGCGGCCCCCGAGCACCCCGAGCACGTAGACCGCGGCGTGCTCGGCCGCCAGCGCCTGCTGGAGCGCGTCGATCTCGGTCACGGCGCCCCCTGGAGCACGGGCTGCATCGCGATGCCGGCCGCGACCGAGGCCAGCACCAGGGCGAGGTCACCGCTGGAGCAGGTGCCTGCCCAGTGCGTGAAACGGGTGACGGCCCGGCGCTCCCGGACGACCGTCTCGGTCGGCGTGAGCGGGCGTCCGCGCACGGTGATGGAGGGCGGCTGACCGCCCAGCGCCGTGAGCTGGGTGCGGTGGCAGGCGACGAGGGCGGCGGTGCCCGTCGAGGCAGTCAGCCGGCTGATCAGGGAGCTCAGCTCGGCGTGCGCGGCGGCCAGCACGGAGGCATCCGGGTCCGGCGAGGCGGAGGCCCGCGGAGGAGTCGGAGTCGCCGGGTCGAAGCGGCAGCCACCCATCAGTCCGCCCAGGGCGACGGTGGCCGTCAGGCCGGTCACCGACAGCAGTCCGCGACGCGAGAGCGGTGACCCAGACACGTGCGCGACCCTATCTCCGGCGCCCGGCGAGACGCGCCCGGCGGCCGGGCGACGCCCCGCGCTGGTGGTTCTGAGTCCCTTGCGCAACCGCTATCGTGAGCAACGACAACAGCACAAGGAG
The DNA here is from genome assembly GCA_033854915.1 of Nocardioidaceae bacterium. GTDB lineage: Bacteria > Actinomycetota > Actinomycetes > Propionibacteriales > Nocardioidaceae > Nocardioides. Next base: position 4,511 of record JAWWPM010000415.1, on the reverse strand, counting down.
GTCGCATCGTGAGCCCGTTCAGCCCGGACAGCTCCCGCATCCACGAGGTGCTCGGCGACCCCCTGGCTGCCCTCGATCTCGACCTCGAGGCCGTGGAACTCACCCCGGCCGGCAAGGTCCGGGTGCTCCGGATCGCCGTCGACAAGGACGGCGGGGTGACCCTCGACGACATCGCCGAGGCCACCCGGGCGGTCTCCGGGGTGCTCGACGACTCCGACCTGATGGGCGAGACGGCCTACACCCTCGAGGTCACCTCGCGCGGCGTCGACCGCCCGCTCACCGAGCCTCGCCACTGGCGACGCAACCACGACCGGCTGGTGAAGGCGACCCTCGACGACGGTTCCCAGCTGACCGGACGCATCGGCGACAGCGACGACACCGGCGTGACCCTCGAGGTTTCCGGCATCGAGCGCCGGCTGGCCTACGAGCGCATCGCCAAGGCCCTGGTCCAGGTCGAGTTCAACCGGAAGACGAAGGAGGCCTGATGGACATCGACCTGAGCGTGCTGCGGATGCTGGAGCGCGAGAAGGAGATCTCGTTCGAGGTGCTCGTGGAGGCCATCGAGCAGGCGCTCCTCACGGCCTACCACAAGACGCCCGGCGCACAGGAGAAGGCCCGCGTCCTGCTCGACCGGGACAGTGGCCACGTCACCGTGTTCGCCGCCGAGCTCGACGACGAGGGCAACCAGATCGCGGAGTACGACGACACCCCCGACGGCTTCGGGCGGATCGCGGCCACGACCGCGAAGCAGATCATGCTGCAGCGGCTGCGTGACGCCGAGGACGACATCCGGTACGGCGAGTTCTCCGGCAAGGAGGGCGACCTGATCTCCGGGGTCATCCAGCAGGGCCGCAACCCCGACGACGTGATGGTCGACCTCGGCAAGCTCGAGGCGCTGCTGCCGCTCGGGGAGCGGGTGCCCGGGGAGAAGTACCTCCACGGCGAGCGGATCAAGTGCCTGGTGATCTCGGTCCGCAAGGGCATGCGCGGCCCCCAGATCACGCTGTCCCGCTCGCACCCCAACCTGGTCAAGAAGCTGTTCGCACTGGAGGTCCCCGAGATCGCCGACGGCACCGTCGAGATCGCCGCCATCGCCCGCGAGGCGGGTCACCGCACCAAGATCGCGGTGACCACCGAGTCGGCGGGGGTGAACGCCAAGGGCTCGTGCATCGGCCCCATGGGGCAGCGGGTCCGCAACGTGATGTCGGAGCTGCACGGCGAGAAGATCGACATCGTCGACTGGTCCGAGGACCCCGCCGAGATGGTCGCTCACGCGCTCTCGCCGGCCCGCGTCTCCCGGGTAGAGATCGTCGACGCCGAGGCCCGTTCGGCGCGCGTGATCGTGCCGGACTTCCAGCTGTCGCTGGCGATCGGCAAGGAGGGCCAGAACGCCCGCCTCGCCGCCCGGCTCACCGGTTGGCGGATCGACATCAGGTCCGACGAAGAGCCGGCACCCGCCGACACATGAGGCTGCTCGGCGTCCTCGGCGGCATGAGCTGGACCAGCACCGAGACCTACTACCGGCTGCTGAACACCGGCGTCGCGGGCCGCCTCGGGGGCCTGCACTCGGCCCGGATGGTCCTGCACAGCGTCGACTTCGACGAGATCGCGGCCCTTCAGCACACGGGTGACTGGGACGCGACCGCGCAGATCCTGGTGGACGCGGCCCGCGGCCTCGCCGCAGCCGGCGCCGAGGGCCTGCTGCTGGCGACCAACACGATGCACAAGGTCGCCGACGCGGTCGAGGAGGGCTCCGGGCTGCCGGTGCTGCACATCGCCGACCCCACCGCCGCCGCCATCAGGGAGCAGGGGCTGACCCGCGCCGGGCTGCTGGCCACGTCGTTCACGATGGAGGACGCGTTCTACGTCGAGCGGCTGGCGCGGCACGGGGTCGACGCGGTCGTCCCCGATGCCGCCGGGCGGGCCGACGTGCACCGGATCATCTACGACGAGCTGGTGCGCGACGTCGTACGCCCGGAGTCGCGGGAGCGCTACCGGGAGGTGATGACGGACCTGGTGGCCGCCGGTGCGGAGGCCATGATCCTCGGCTGCACCGAGGTCGGCCTGCTGGTGGGGCCGGTGGACGCCTCGGTGCCGACGTTCGACACCTGCCGCCTGCACGCGGCGGCTGCGGTCGAGTGGATGCTGGCCTGACTCAGCCCGACTCGCCGCCGATCCAGTCGAGCTCGAGCGCCGGCACGGAGGCGACGCCTGGCCAGCCGGGGAAGTCGAAGACCGCGACCATGACCTGCAGCGGGTACGTCGGCGGTCTGCGGCAGGTGCGGACGAGCTCGCCGTCCACGGAGAGCTCCGCGACGTCCTCGTCCCACCGCACGGCGTACTCGTGCCACTGACCGATGTCGATCGGGAGGCGTGGTGCCGCGAAGTCGTCCTCGAGGCGAGGGTCGTTCAGCTTCTTGATGCCCATGCCGACCTCGGCGGAGCGCCGGGGCACCCGGTCCTTCCCGAACACCTCCACCAGGCACAGCTCACCGGACTCCTCCGGTGAGTCCTCGAAGCCGCTGAGCCAGACCGCGGCCATGGAGCGGTCCGAGAGCTCCATGCGGCAGACCACGGCCAGCGAGCCGCATCGCGGCAGCCAGCCCTCGAGCCGAGGCTGTTCCTCGCGCACCTGCTGGTCGGGCCGGAACCGCTGCCCGCCGACCGGGCTGCCCACCGGGCCGGAGTGCGCCCCCGAGGCGATGCCCGAGACGCGCAGCGGCGTCGGATGCTGGTCGGGGCACCAGAGCGGTTGGTCGGGCGGGATCCACAACCGCAGCCGGCCGCCCGCCACCCGGTGCCGGGCCCGCGTCGCTGCCCGGGAGCTCCAGTGGGGCAGGTAGTGGGGGTCCCACACGGCCGGATCGAGGCCGTCGCCGTCGAAGTCGTCCCGGAAGGCCCCCATGGCGAGACCCTAGGGGTCGTCCCAGGTCAGCACCAGGGCTCCACCAGCAGCCGGTTCGGGGAATAGGCGTGTGGCGCGGTAGGGTTGGGGACAGTGGTTCGCACAACGGTTTCCCCTGCCTTCACGGTCCCCAGTGGTCCGGTACGCACGTGCATCGGGTGCCGCGAGCGGGCCGCGAAGAGCGAGTTGTTGCGGGTGACCGCCGGCTCGGATGCCGTCGGCCGACCAGCCGTGGTGCCCGATCCAGCAGCCATCCGGCCCGGACGAGGGGCGCATCTGCACCCCACGACCGTGTGTTACGACCTCGCCGTACGCCGTCGAGCTTTTGGCAGGGCCCTCCGGGCCACCGTCGGACTCGACAGCGCACCGGTGGCGTCGTACCTCGCCTCGCTGGACACACCCAACATTCAACCGATGACCGACTGATCAGGACTGGAGCATCAGCTCATGAGCACTCGATGAGTAACTCCCGATGAGTTTGCAACACCCACCAACGGTCTGAGATCCACCCCCGGACATCCCCGGGGAAGCGGGTCTGGGGCCAGAAGGAGAAACGTGGCCAAGACCCGAGTACACGAGCTCGCCAAAGAGTTCGGTGTCGAGAGCAAGTTCGTTCTCGAGAAGTTCAAGGAGATGGGGGAGTTCGTCAAGTCGGCGAGCTCCACTGTCGAGCTGCCGGCCGAGATGCGCTTCCGCAAGGAGTACGGCGACGGCCTGAAGGCCGAGCAGGCCAAGGCCGCGCCCCCCGCGAAGCCCGCCGAGGCACCCGCAGCCACGACCGACCACACGACCGGGGCGCCCGCCGCCTCGGCCAACGGCGCCCAGGTCGCCGAGTCCGCACCCGCGCCCACCGTCGGAGGCCCGAAGCCGGGCCCGAAGGCGGCCGCCCCCGCACCCGTCGAGCCGGAGGTACCTGCCGCCGAGCCGACGCCTGAGCCGACCCCCGAGCCGGCCGCCGAGCCCGAGGCCGTGACACCCGCAGCCGAGGCCGACACGCCCACCGCGCCGACACCGCGCCCGGCCGCCCGTCCCGGCGCGCCGCGTCCGGGCAACAACCCGTTCGCGCCCAGCCAGGGCATGGGCCGACGCCCCGCCCCGGCGCCGCGCGAGGCCGAGGACGACGACACCCGTGCTCCGCGTCCGCCCGCCGCGGGCGGTCGGCCCGGCATGCCGCGCCCCAACCCGGCGATGATGAACCGCTCTCCCGGTGCCTTCGGCACCGGCCCCGGTGGCGGGCGTGGCCCGGCCGGTGCCGGTGGCCCCGGCCGTCCCGGCGCCCCCGCTCGCGGCGGTGCCCCGGTCCGTGGTGGTGCCCCCGCTCGTGGCGGTGCCCCCGGTCGCGGTGGCCCCGGTGCCGGCGCTCCGGCTGGTGCCGGTGCTCCCGGTCGCGGTGGCCCCGGCTTCGGTGGTGGCCCCGGCGGTGGCCGCGGCCGCCCCGGTCAGCGTGGACAGACCCAGGGCGCCTTCGGGCGTCCCGGCGGTCCGTCGCGTCGCGGTCGCAAGTCGAAGCGGGCTCGTCGTCAAGAGTTCGAGCAGATGGAGGCCCCGACGATCGGTGGCGTGCGCGTCCGCAAGGGCAACGGCGAGACCGTGCGTCTGGCTCGTG